>RPOO01000104.1 GCA_003857025.1 Methanothrix sp. | reverse complement strand
GAAGAGAGAAAAGCCACGGCACGATCCTTGACAATTACGGCAGAAGCATGAAGAGCAACTACTCCGTTGATCTCCAGCCATAAGGATAGCACTTTGCCCAGAAAGTGAAGCTCTGCTAAATACAGATAATTCGGGTCAAAAACGTGAGCGGTAATTTTCTTGGCAGTGATCTCATACTCCATAATGCCGGAGAAGCGGACAATCAGACGACAGTCTCCACCGTCTCCGCCAAATATAGATATCAAGCCTTTTTGTTTGCCTTCCGTCTCTGAATCGCTGCAGAAGATGGGATTAGGATAGGCTGCCTGAAATGTCTGTGAAAGCGGTTCCTCGGCAAAATTAAAGATAAGATCCGGTAAGCCTCGGCCCTTTCCAAGGCGGTTGATAAAATGATGATCACTGGCCAGGTTGATGCCGTAGATGCGATAGGTTGCGCCTTCGCCGGACCTCAAGCAGGATGTCTTGGGCAGGATTCACACCTCATATTAAATGCCTAATTTCAATCAAATCATGGGCAAAGCGGTCAGGACCGGGCTCTAGCTTAGCCTGGATTCGTAAAACTCGCATTGTCTCAACAGGGCTTCGACGGCCTTCTCCCGATGTCTGTTTGAGTGCAATCCATTCCGCATATCCGTCGCCGAACCTTCCTGGCATTAGCACTTTTCGCTCGCCAAATTGCCAAGGATTATCTTCTCGTTTTTAGGAGAGAATATAATCTTTTCTCCGAGTCTTATGCGACTGCAAAAATTTCAGATGAATAACAAATTTGAGGGGCTAAAATCTGCTCATAAGGGGAAAAACCGGACGCTTATCCATGAGCCTATCATGAAGAAATAAGCATTCAATAGAAGAGATTTCCTCTTGTTTTCGAGCGAGAGAAAACCGCAAAAAATGGTCGGCCTTCGTGAAAACGAAACAACCAAATAGCTTGCGGACACTATCAATTTTGGACATGAAGCAGAAGATAAAAATCTCCGGCTCTAAAGTGCATGACGTAGGCTATCGAGTATTTCTATTGAAACACGCCATGAACCTAGCCATACCTGGACTTTCAACCTACAATTGGGAAGAGAACGTCCAGCAAGAGGTTATTGCCTTAGTAGAAGGAGATGAGGCCAGAATCACAGCATTCCAGCAGACGGTTGAAAGGAAAAAGCCTGAAATGGCTGATGTCTCCAAGGTGACTTTCGAAGAATACGGCGGCGACGTTGGACGTACCAGCGAAGTTGCCATGCTATGCTCTTTCGTTCAATTAGACAAGGCGATCCCACTGCTCTTAGACATAAGGAACGACATGAAAGAGATGAAAGGCGACATGAAAGAGATGAAAGGCGACATGAAAGAGATGAAAGGCGACATGAAAGAGATGAAAGGCGACATCAAAGCTGTGCGGAAAACCACAGATGCGACTCTGGAAGAGATCACAGGTCTGAGGGAAGACATTCAACCAGGGTACGCAATGACTTTCAGGAAAATGCAATCCGATATCATTGCGATAAAAGATCAGCTCGGTATGCATTGAACTCGCTTTCTTCCTTGCTCTATTCACTGCAGCGGGCGAGTGTGTCAATCGAAGGCTAACATGTGCGAATCAATGAATAAGATTGATTATTAACAACATTTCAATGAGCGCTATCTTTGGAGAGCTTCTTGCTTTCTCTCAGGAGAAGGGACCGGAAATCAAACTTCGGGTTTACGGCGACGAGTTTTACGCTCGCTATGAGACCGAGGACGGCTATTCCGTGATCTATGATGCGAAGCTGGGGCAGTTCGCCTATGCCCTGCTGCAAAATGGCAGGTTTGTCTCCAGCGGAATTGATCTGGAAAAGTCCCCGCCGCCGGGAACTGAGCCTCATCTGGAGGAATCAAACGAGGTACGCGCAGCCAAAGCCGAAAGCAGGTTTTCCAGAAAATAGCCTGCATTGCAGATTTGGTGGCCGGTGTATTCGGATTTATTAATTTAGATGCAGAAATACTGGCGCAATAAAACGCAAGTTCGTTTTGTGATATCATTAAATAGTTATCCGGAAATATCCAATTCGCCCGAGCGCCGGGGGCGGCAGTCACCCATCAGCGCACGCTGCAGGTTGATTCGGTATGAGTTCGATATTCGGTGAGGTCTTGACCTTCTCTCAGGAGAAGGGACCAGAGATAAAACTGAAAACATTTGGTGACGAGTTCTACTCCCGCTACGAGAATCCCGACGGCTACACCGTGGTCTATGATCAGGACCTTGGAGTGTACTGCTACGCCCGTCTGATCAACGGGGAATTCGTCTCCAGTGGTGTGGATGCCGGCCTTGAGCCTCCGGCCAATGTGCGCCGCCACTTCAAAGAATCGGAACAAGTCCGCAATTGCAAGTTTGAAGCCCGATTTTCCAGGATGAATCCCATCGTCACCTCTTACAAGCCAAGCCCCACCCTCAGAACCTTAGGCTCGGAGAAAGGACTGATGGAGGGCCGCCGCGTCAGCGAGGGCGAGGTCCGGGGCCTGACGGTCCTGGTTCAGTTCAAGGATGTGAAGAGCACCGTCACCCGCGAGGATGTGGAGGCGCTGCTCAATGGCCAAAGCTACCGCGAGAACGGGAACTTCTGCTCCGTGCGCGAGTACTACCGTCTTATGTCCTCCGGCAAGCTGGACTACACAAATGTCGTAGTGGGGCCCATCACCCTGAGCCGCAATCTTCAGTATTACACGGAAAACCTGCTGGTCAAGGAAGCCCTGGATCTGGTAGTCAAGAGCGGCATCGACCTCAAGCAGTTCGACTCGAAAGGAGTAGGCATCATCGATGCCATGAGCTTCCTTTACGCCGGCCAAACTCAGTATGTGGGAGAACTCTGGCCGCACAACTATGTCATCGATCTTCAGTACGGCAATATGAAAACCATCTTCTACATGCTCTCCAGCATGGGCCGCAGTAAGGACGATCTCAGCATCGGCACCTTCTGCCACGAGAGCGGGCACATGCTCTGCCGCTGGCCGGATCTTTACGATTACGGCAACCGGGACGGCGACTTTGAGAAGAGCGCCGGGCTCGGCTACTACTGCCTCATGAGCGCCGGAAACCATAACGATAGCGGAAGAACGCCCTCGCCAGTCTGCTCCTACCTGCGCAATCTGGTGGGCTGGTGCGACAAAAAGGTCCTGCTGAACAGGGGCGGCTCTTATCAGGCAGACCACGGCGACTACGGGGCGCTGATGATCTATGAAACCGGAAGGCTGAACGAGTACTTCCTGCTGGAGAACCGCACTCAGTCGGACCTTGACGCTTCCATTCCCGCCAGCGGCCTCGCGATTTACCACTGCGATACCCTGGGCTCGAACGAGTGGCAGGGCGGCAGCGCCTCCAAGCATTACCAGTGCGGCCTGCTCCAGGCGGACGGCAGCCTGGACCTGGAGAACAACCGCAGCATGGGCGACGCCAGAGACTTCTACGGCAGCGTAGATGGAATCGCCATCAGTCACTCTACTCTGCCCGCATCGCTCCTCTGGGACGGCTCCGACTCGGGGCTGCAAATCTCCAAGATCAGCCCGCCGGGAAAGATAATGACCTTCGTGATCGGCCAGGCGAATTCAGAGTTGACTGTGTCTGGCACGTCAGCCAATGCCGCAAAAATCCCGGACAGCAGCATCTCGGGCTTAAAGGATATCATCAAAATCGATCAGGACGGCAAAGTGACGAAGCTCACCGTAACTATTGACATCAGCCATAGCAACATCGGAAACCTGAGGGTGGAGCTGCTCTCTCCCGGCGGAAAGAGGGCCATCCTGCACAATCGCACCGGCCTCGGCAAGAAGGATTTGAAAAAGAGCTACGACTCCAAGTCCGCCGCGGCCTTGACCACATTCATCGGCCAGCCCGTCAAAGGCAAATGGACTCTGACCGTGCGGGATCTGGTCAAGAGAGATACGGGAACGCTGAATAAGTGGAGCATCGAGATCGGATACTGAAATCAGATACTGAAATCAGATACTGAAATTGGAACTGGGGATACCGAAGATACCAAAAATCTTGCCGCGCCATATTTATGCTCAGTTCTCCTATGAGTCAGCCATTGATACTCAATTGGTATCTCCATGATCTTCAGGTGAATCTCACGCGAGACTTAAAGCTAAATAATTCCCTGCATAATCATCCGGTGTAGAAGGTGAATTGAATTGAAGTCTATTTATCTTTATTTCTGTCTCCTGGCGCTCTGCCTTTGCGTCGGAGCAGCCGCAGCCGAGCCCTCTTCTCTGGAGCAGGCATTCGGCATGAGCGGCGGATTTGTCGATGAGAATTTTATCAACAACATGGTCGACCTCGGAGAAGAGGCGGGCCTTCCATGGTCCGGCACAGCCTTAGAGGATCCAAGCAGTGCTTATTCATTGTTCAGCGAATTCTATATTAACACCAGCGTGCCGATTATGGGCGGATTTACTCCGGTCAAGTTCGACGTTACCCATAAAAAGCCCACCAAGGTCTATTTCGGCAGCGGCAATGGCGTGACCTACACCCAATACCAATCCTTCGTGTCCTCCACCAAGGGCAATGAGCTTTGGATTCAAAAGGGGGCTGACTGGTCCCAGTATGCCATAGTCCCAACCGGAACTGCTCTGCAGCTCATCGCATTCTCGGCAGCAGCCGGACAGGCGGACTACTTCGACACCCTTCAGACGGATTCGGCCACTGTGACCAGCAAGCGCGTAACCTTCTTCTCCGGCTACCAAAGCATAAACTTCGTCGCTGATAAGGTGGGAAGGCACATCCTGCTCTTCGTAATCAACAACCAGCCCAGCAACGCCATCGTCATCGATGTGATCAGCGAGGCCCCGCCCGCAACGCAGACCACTACGAAGACCACTACGCAGACCGGCATGCCGACAACGTCTGGGGCCGCATCCACAACAACCTCGGCCACAACAACATACAACGGCAAGACCACCTCAACCGGCAGCGTCAGCCAGACTTCCAGCAGCAGCGTCAGCCAGACATCGGGAACAACTTACGGCGCAACCTATGGCGCAACTTACGGCACGACCTATCCTTCGACCTACACGCAAACAACGAGCACCGTCGCGGGCGACACACCCGTTACAATTCAGTCCACGATGAAGGGCTATGATGTCTATGTCGATGGCGTGCAGATCGGCAAGGACGGCTTCAATGGAGATGCTCTGGACGGCGTCTTCAGGTTCACGGTTGTGGGCGGCCAGACTCATACCATCCGCATCTATGATGGTGTGAACAACTACGAGAAGCCCATGTACTTTGAGCGGGGCGTAACTAAGGTCATCAACGTTCCAGCAGCTACCACTGTTTATACCACCGGCGGGCACATCTAAAGCCCCCAATTCTCTTTTGGCTGGCCGAAGAATGGCCGGAAAGGCGTCCCGCAAAATAAAAAAGTCGGCGCAGCCATTTTTTCATTATTTCCATCTCAAAAAATGCCTTAGGCAAAAGCTAAATAGCCCGGCCCGCAACACCCCAACCGATGTTCTCCGGCTGGGACGAATACCATCTGATAAATAAAGAGCTTGCCGCACTGGTAAGAAGCCTCCCCAAGTCAGATCTAGGCGAGGTCATTTCCTATGTTCTATCCGCGCCGGGAAAGCGTGTCCGGCCACTGATTCTGATCTTTTCCGCCCAGGCTTTTGGCGTGGCATCTTCCCGGGCAGTGAACGCTGCTTTAGCCATTGAGCTGGTTCATGCGGCATCGCTGGTTCATGATGACATTCTCGATTTTGGGGTAGAAAGAAGAGGCTCGCCCAGCACTCTCGAGCGCTTCGGTCCGGAGGCGGCACTGCTGGCGGGAGACTATCTCATATCGAGGTCGCTAAATCTGATATCTCACTACAGCCAGCCGGTCATCAGTACCTTTGCCGGAGCCTGCATGAGCATGTCCGAAGGCGAGATGATGGATCTGTCCAGCACCATCTCACCGCCCGAATACTACCAATGCATCTCCATGAAGACCGCCTCTCTCTTCGCCGCCTCGGCCAAGATCGGAGCCCTGATTGCCGGTGCGAATGAAAAGGATGTGGCGAATTTAGAGAGCTACGGGATGCACCTGGGACTGGGATATCAGGTTTTGGATGATCTGGAGGAGTTCATGGGCCTTGACCAGGGCAAACTCTCCAAGAAGTCGTCCGTTACATTGCCTCGCATCTACAGCCGTCAGAATCCGGAAAGCGATGTGCAAGAGATGTGCATAAAAGCCATCGACGGACACAGCGAAAAAGCAAAATCCGCTTTATCCGAGTCCTCAGGCTGTTCCGAGATGAAGGCTCGCCTGCAGAGCATTGTGGATGAGATGACAAGCCGGGGATTGGATCGATGCAGATCGCAAAAAAGCCTCTGCTGAGCATCGAGGCCTCGGCGGAAGGAAAAGGCATAGTCCTGTCGCCCAAAGGTCCTCTGGCACCACTGGCCGCTCCCATAATCGACCGCATCAACCGCGTCTTTGCCGACGAGAAGCCGATACTCTTCGATCCTGATAAATTTCGCTCGGACAAGTTCGGCTCCGAGAAATTCATATTTTCAACCTGGATTCCGCCCGCGCCAAGCCTTGCCTTCGACCGAATGCTCTCCGCCCAGGTAGCGGCCCTGACGGGCAGGAATGTCCCGGACCAGTTTTCTATCGCCGTCATGAGAGCCTGTCCCAACGACTGCATTCACTGCAGCGCACCCACTCGCCAGGGGGAGATCCTGGAGAGCGGGATCGTGAAAAAGTCCATCGGCGAGGCTCTGGACATGGGCTCGTACCTCATCACCTTCGACGGAGGCGAGCCGATGCTGCGCAAGGACCTCCCCGATCTCGTCGCCTCGGTAAACGAGCGTGCCGTTGCGACCTCCTTTACCAGCGGCTATCATCTGACGCCCGAGCTGGCCAAAGCCCTCAAGCAGGCCGGACTCTATGCGGTGCGTATCAGCATCGACAGCCCGATGGAAGAAGAGCATGATCGGGTGCGAGGCCGCAAGGGAGCCTTCCAAGATGCGCTCTCCGGCGTAAAAAATGCCCTCGATGCCGGTCTGCTGGTGGATCTCTTCATGGTGACATCGCCCCACAACATCGATCATCTGGAGGAGGCTTTTTCCCTGGCTTCGCAATTGATGGTGCATGAGCTATCCTTTTACGAGATCGTGGCCGTTGGCCGCTGGGCATCGCATGAGGATGAGGTGCTCACTTCCAAGGACGTGGCACGCCTTGAGCGCTTCCATAAAGAGAAGAACCGCTCGGAACAAGGCCCGCGCGTGACTGCCTTGCCCTATCTCTTGAGCCCGCAGATGTTCGGCTGCTTCGCAGGCCGCAGATGGATTCACGTGGACGGCGCGGGAGTAGCTCTGCCCTGTGCCTACATGCCGCTTGGATTTGGCAACATCAAGGAGAAGAGCCTGCGGGAGATCTGGAAGGACATGACCCGCTACAAATGGTTCCGGGGAAGGTGTTCCTGCCAGATGAGGGACCCGGAGTTCAGGGCGGAGCACAGCGAAATCATTGGCAAATGAATTATTGGCAATGATATTTCGAGCCAATTTCAGCACCAGATAGACTCGATTACTCGATTGCGTTGGGTGTCGCTGAAATGAATCGCGTCTCTTTTCTCGCCATCGCCAACCTCCAGCCAATCGCTTACTGGGCTTACCGTCACTTCATCACTTCTCTTTCATTCGCCCATAAACGCTTTATCCGGCGATGCTGCCACCAGCTAATAAAAAACTGTGATCCGCAAAATGACTATGATCAGCAAAATCAGGATAGTGGGGAGAATAGGAAAAATGATGTCAAGGATCTTTGTGCTTATGCTCGCTGCTTTGGCCTGTTGCGTTTTATATACATCCGCAACGCCTCAACCGATAGTTACAGAGCCGGACGGCATGGATCTGTCCGCCGCAAACCTGCAAATATCCAGCCCGGATCATTCGGCTGAATATCTGCAAAAAACAGGAGGCGCGACCCAGCCAAGCATGGAAGGGTATTACAGAGATCTGTCTGGCGAATGGGCGATCAAGCTGATCGACCAGAGATCAAGGCCGGTCGGCACGCTCGATCTGCAGCTCTATCAATTTGGAGCCGTCATCTTTGGAAAAGGCATCTACAAAGAGGGCTTGAACAAAGATATCGTAACGGTTGAAGGTTCACTGGCCAGCGGTAATGCGATGGTTCTAAATGCGGTCACGGTGGAAAATACAAACCTGTACCGTCTGGCCATTAATAGCGTGGACGGAAATAACACTTCAGGAACCTTTGCATGGTTTGCACCCGATGGAAGCGATCCGGTTAAAGGAACCATTTCCGGCGGCAGAAGCGGTCAGCGGAAACTGAGCTAATAATGCTAAGAGTGGATTTGCATCAGATATTCGTATCAGATATTCTAATGGTAGCATAAAACTCAAGGCATAGCGCCAGATTTATTTTCGCTGATCTGATATTACTGGCATTGGCCGCGAAAACGGCTTATGGGAGTGCTAAATTATGAAATATCAGATATATTTAGTTGGCTTACTTATTTTTATCTCTCTCGTGACTCATGTTGCAGCAACGGATTACCTGGATACCGGAAAATCCAATGATGCGGTTGTGCAGGACGTTAAAGATACCATGAGCAAAGAGGCTCTTTTTAACTCGACGGTTGATGTCAGAGGCAAAGCGACGCCCGTTATTACCGGAACAAATTTGGCGGGCGCAACCGTGAGCACCACCTCGCCTCAGCCAAAGAGCAGGCTGTTCAGTCCGATGAGTAGCTGGCGCTTGGCTTTGCAGGATACTTCGGATCGGTCGGTGACGCTGCAGATGAGCCAGTCAAACGATGTCGTGTATGGCAAGGGAACCATTGCCGTCGAAGGCATGGTGCAGAATGTCACTGCCACAGGGACATATTCCGGAAACAAGCTCTCATTGGATATCCTCACAGCGGATCTCACCCTATTCAGACTCGATCTAACCTTGAACCGAAAATCATTCTCCGGCGACTATCATGGCTACAGTCCGAGCATTACATCCTGGAAAGGGATTGCTATGGGCAGCATAAATTAGCGACTACGTCGCACGGATCGGATCGAAATATATTTAATTAATTAGATATTATTATTTAATCTCAAAATTTTTAAATTAACGGTAATCGTCGAATGACCATTAAGCTTATCAACTAATAGTCGAATGCTGCTTTAAAAGCGCCAATGTCCGGGAGAGCGGGCCAACCAAATCGACATTTGTGGCGCTTATTGGAGGCATCAAAATCATGCGATTCAAGATGTGGATCTTATCTTCATTGGTTTTCATAGCGTTCTTGATTGTAATGGGTCACGGCATAGATTGGGATAATCCGAGCGGAAATGCAGATGAGATGATCAGTTCTGGAGAATATGGTACTGTAGTTTCTACATTACCGGAATCTGTTAATACGCCGCAGAAATCCAGAGCGGTTCAACAGAACAAGACGTCCCAAGACTGGACCATGCCCAGCACCCTTAGCGGCAGCACAACCAGCCCGCAATCATCCAGGGATGTCGCCGAGAGCGCAGAGGCCACCGATAGCTCCGCATCAGAAACTGCCACGCAAGAAGCTGAAAGCACTACACCAACCAATACCGCCGAGGCGTCAACAAGCTCGGCATCAACAGCAGAATCCGAGTTGCCGCCATCCGGGAATGCTACAACTACCGCAGTCTCTGCCGGAGGAAGCTGGTCTTTGGCGCTGAATGATAGCGTGCAAAGGGACATGGCACTCTCTCTGTTCCAGAACGGCGAATCCGTCTACGGTGCAGGCAATGTCCGGGAAGGCAACAGCACAACCCAGGTGACTGCATCAGGTACAGTAACGGATGGAAAGCTGAACCTTGATGTCGTCTCCGTCGGGTCCATTGGAATGTACAAGATGGTGCTCGATCTTAACGGCGACTACGGCACAGGAACCTATCAGGCATTCTCTCCGGGCGGAGAATCCTGGCAGGGAAGCGTCGAGGGCTTGAAGACGGCATAACAGTAACAACGGCAGCAGGATGCATATAATCTGATGCGTATAATCAGTCATCCTGCTATTTTGCCATTCTATAGTTCGAACATCCTGCAAAACCGAATTGACCTTCATCCTTTTTAGTATCAATTTATTGGCTGCAGTGCTATATAGTCTCGATGCGTTCAGGATTCAATACTTTGTTTTCTGCAAAGGATAACTTTAAAAGCAACTAAGTGCGCTAATTCATTGGAGGTATCAGGAGAATGGGAATTAAAAGTGTGGTACTAG
>RPOO01000103.1 GCA_003857025.1 Methanothrix sp. | reverse complement strand
CTGGGCGAGGCGAGGAGCCGGGAGGAGCTGCAGAGGATCGAGCCCAAGGCGCGAGGAGTTGCCAGGCGGTACATGGAGGAGCTGGGGGAGGCGGATGTGCGGGAGCTGGCCATTCACCGCAGGGTGAGCAGGATGAACTATTCGCGAAGGTGTGCAGAGGCTTCGGCAGTGCAGGCTTATGAGAAGCAGGGGATTCCTCTGGCTCCGGGGATGGAGATTGGCTATGTGGTGAAGGATGCCAAAAAGTGGGAGGTGGAGCCGGAGAGGACGGCGGCGGGGTTCGATGCCGGGTATTACGGGAAGCTGTTGAGGAAGGGGTGGGAGGAGGTGGGGTTTGTGTTTGGGCAGAGCAATCCTTGAACAACGAATTCAGCTTGGTCAACCTGAGGGTCAGAGAGCTGCAGACGGCCAAGGAGATACTGGCGGAGGCGTTCCATGCCCCGGCCCGGAGAGGTGGAGGAGATGATCCAGCAGAGGCTTGAAGAGAGGAGCCTGGCCGTTGAGAGGAAGACACTCGATGAGGAGCGAGCTTTGGCCTGCGGCCTTTTGCCTTCGGAGCGTAGTCCTTGCGCCTGTGCTTTGTACTGGTTTCCATTCCAGTTGAATGCTCCTTTGGGATGCTCGCCAACTCATATCTCCATCGGCAAGGTGGGCTCGGATGGATGCCATGTTCGCGGGCGATTTGAGCCCGCTCTCGGGCTCGGCTACTGATATTTTGTATTCTCGATCGTAACGCCGCCTCGTCTTTTTCATATACTTCCCTCCATGAGTTGATGTTGCTTAACCCATTGTCCACTCGGAGGGGTTCACTCCATTCTTACTGCCAACCGTTAATGCGAGATGCAGGATTAAGCAGAATTCTCTAACAATTGCTTCATATAGCTGCTTTTTGGAGACTGGAACATCTCCTTTGCACTTCCATCCTCCAGGATCTTTCCTTCCTTCATCACTGCTACCCGGTCGCACATGGCCCTGATTACCTCCAGGTCGTGGGAGATGAAGAGCATTCCTACATTATCCTTTTTGGCCTTTCTTTTCAATAGCTGGAGGATATGAGCCTGTACTGAAACATCCAACATCGAGGTAGGTTCGTCTAAAATAAGGTATCTGGGCTCAAACGCGAAGACACGGGTGAGCACAGCCCTCTGGATCTCGCCTCCGCTGACCTGATTTGGGTGGCGGTCAACTATATCCAGCGGCAGATTAACCTCTTCGGAGATATTCTCCAGCAACCCTTTTTGCTCAGCCTCAGGAATGCCGATCTTGTTGAATGATTCCAGAATCGACTCGAGCAGCGTGTACTGAGGGTCTAGGGCAGTTTCTGGATGCTGGAAGATGATTTGCATTTGACGTCGAAATTCTCTGAACTGTTTTTCAGGCATATCGGTTACATCTGCGCCATCTAGAATGATGTGTCCGCTTGATGGCATTAGAAGCTTCACGGCTATTCGACCAAGCGTAGACTTTCCGCACCCGCTCTCGCCGATAAGTCCCACGATCTCGCCCCTTTCCACGCGTAATGAGGCGTCTATCACTGCCTGCTTGACATTTCGTCCTAAGAATCCCGTTCTAAACTCCTTAGATATCTTGACCAGCTCAAGCATGGCAGCACCTGACCTTTCGGTAATCCTCTACCTTGCTAAGCATTGGATGGTTGTTGCATTCATTCGAGGCTGCATCGCACCGTTCTTTAAACCGGCATCCTTCGGCATTATGAGAGAAGAGATTATGCCGTCCCTTAATGGGAGTCATGCCCCTTGATGGCTGTGCATCTATCAAGCCCTTTGTGTAGACATGCCTTGGATGATTCAGAACGATGCCTGTCGGTCCCTCCTCGACGATTTCGCCTGAGTACATGACTGCAAGTCTCTCGCAGGTCTCTGCCGCCTTCAGGTCGTGAGTGATCATGATCATTGAAGCATCCTTTGCCAGTTTATGGAGCAATCCCAGAATGTTTTTCCTCGATAGCGCATCCAGCCCCTTCGTCGGTTCGTCTGCAATCACCAGCTCCGGCTCAACCGATAATGCCATGGCGATGAGTGCCCGCTCGCACATTCCTCCTGACAGCCGATGAGGGTATGACTTATGGATCAGCTCAGGTTCGGAAAAGCCAGCCAGGGATAAATATTCAAGAGCCCTTTTACGGGCTCCATTCCCCTTTTCTTTTCCGGCTTTTTCTATGAGCTCTTCGATCTGCTTTCCAATCGTGATTACCGGATTGAAGGAGGAAGAAGGGCTCTGGGGGACTAAGGATATCAGGCCGCCCCGGAGGTTTAAAAGTGCGGTCGTGTCCATTTCGTACACCTCTTTTTCCCTAAACCGCACGCTTCCCCGCACCACTGCAATATCGTCAAGCAATCTCATGATAGCGTGGCCGAGCACCGACTTCCCGCAGCCGGACTCGCCTACAATGGCGAGAGTTTCATTTTCATTGAGGTCGAGGTCTATGCCGTCGATGGCCTGGACTGTGCCTTTTTGCGTCTTGAAGGCAACTGATAGGCCTCGGACCACCAATAGCCCGCCCTGGGACATCAACGAACCCCCGATAACCGGTCATCAGGCATCAGATCAGCTCCACCAACCGGCTATCCTTCCTGGACTCCATAGTGATAAGGACGAAGGCCAGCACGGTAATGCATATCATAAGCCCGGGCGGCAGATACCACCACCACATGTCGTTGGCAAATCCGCCACGAGTGAACGCGAAGTGGATCATCTCCCCCCAGCTGATGTTTAGCGGGTCGCCGAGGCCCAGAAAGCTCAGCGATGCCTCAGCCAGCATGGCCGACGCTACTGCCAGTGAGAACTTGGCGTAGATGACCTCCTTTGTATTAGCCAGGACATGCTTATGCAATATATACGAATCAGAATATCCCAGTGCACGCGTGGACTCTATAAATTGCATCTCCCTCACCTGAAGTACTCGGGATTGGACCACACGAGCAGTGGAACACCACCACAAAAGGCCAATTACAAGGATTATGTTCCACATGCTGGGACTGAGATAAGCAGCCAGGATTATCATCAGCGGTAGGCCGGGTATCAGCAAGAATACATCCGTCATGCCCATCAACAGCTCCCTGATCCATCCTTTATAATAGCCTGCCATGAGGCCCACGCTTACACCGATCACGATGGAGATGATTGCTGCCAGAAAACCGACGACAAGCGAGGTTCGAGATGCATAGAGCAGCTCTGAAAAAATATCCTGACCCAGGTCGTTGGTGCCAAGGAGGTGATCTGCGCTTGGCGATTGATATGGAATGCCGGTTTTCTCCGGATCGTGTGGGGCGATGAGGGGAGCTGTGATGGCGATGAATACTAGGACGACCAATATCGCAATGCCGGTGAATTTGATTGGCGAGGCGCAGACCCTTTTCCGGAATTTGCCGATATCTAGACTTGAAGACCACTTTTCACTCATGTTCTCCACATTCGGCATGTATAGTCTAGATTGAATCCTTGGCATCGGCAATCCTCGGGTCTGCGATTCCGTAGAGCAAATCTGCGGCAAAGTTTGCGGCAATCAAGAAGAATGTCAGGACCAAAAATGCGCCCTGCATTACGGGATAGTCGCGGGATATAACCGCATCGTATATGAGCGTGCCCATGCCGTTCAATGAGAATACGATTTCTATGATCAAAGCCCCACTGACCATGAAGCCGAAGTTTAGCGCCATGATGCTTATGAACTGGGGCAGTACGTTCCTGATGACATGCTGAAGCTCAATTACTCTATTGGAAAGGCCCTTAGCCCTGGCAACGAATATGAAATATTCCCCCAGGATTTGCGTTATGGAGTTCCGAATAACCAGGTACGTATATGTAGCTTCGAACAGAGAGAGAATGGCTATCGGAAGAAAAAGATGCCAAGCGACATCGAGCACGTAGGAAGCGCCATGCATCTTCCCCGAAGCGAAGTTGCCGAGGGGAAACCACCCCAGATGGAAACTGAAAATGCTGACCATGATCATGGCAAATAGAAATGAGGGCGAGCTATATAGCAGAAGAAGCAGTGAAGTCATCAGCCGGTCCATCATGCTACCCTGCCTGAAACCGGCAAATGAGCCGAGAATTAAAGCCACCGCACCTCCGATTATTACGGACGGAAAGACGAGCAAAAGGGTCCAGAAGATTCTCTCCATCAATAAGTCCTTAACCTTTAGGCTCTTATTGATTGAGTAGCCAAGGTCAAACCTGGCCAGGCTAGACAGATACGTAAGATACTGCTCATGCAGCGGTCTGTCCAGTCCGTACTCGGCTCTCAGCTCATCCAGATACGCCTTATCCATCCATCTCGCCCCTTCACCAAGCATGTTGGTCATTGGGTCGCCGGGCATCATGCGAGGGATGAAAAAATTTAATGTCAATATGATGAATATCGTGATGGCATACCTGAATACCTTGTTGGAGATATACAAGGTTGTTTTGCTATTCGGCCTTAGCATTTTCATGTCCTTTCTGCGGTTTGATGCAACTGGATTAAAGAAACCAGATGTTATTCTCTCGCAAAATTACGATCCAATCTGGCATAAATAAATGGGAATAGCTCATGTGCAAGCTATTCCTCGGACTCATGCAGATTCATGAAAGTGCCCAGAGACAGTACACCCCACATGGGATGTGTAACGTATCCCTCGTATTTTTTATCGTACGGCTGGATGAAGTCCATAGAATATAATGGTATGACAGGAAGCTCATTCGAGTAGTAATTCTGGATCTCCTCTGCGAGCTTTTCTTTCTTGCTCTCATCCATCGTTGCTCCCAGATTATCGGCAATCGATTGATACGCTGGATCATTAATATTGGCCCAGCCGTAATTGCGGGAGTCCATGATAGATGTATAATATCCCTTGTATCCCTTTATCGTCCAGAATGGCAACCCTCCCAGGATCATTTCATGCCCTTTCTCTCCGATAATCTTCCAGTACGTGGAACTATCGACCAGCTTTATCTCCAGATCGATTCCCACTGAGCCCAAATCCTTTTTAATGAGCTCAGATGCTCTCACTGATTCATCATTTGAGGATTGCACCACCAATTCCGGCTTGAACTTCGAGCCGTCAGGCATTTCGCGAAGCCCGTCATTGTCTTTATCCTTAAATCCAAGGCGATCCAGCTGTGTCTTGGCTTTTTCGACATCGTACTCCATCGGCTTAGTTTCGGTGTAGTACTTAGTGCTCTTGGGAACCAGCCCGGAATTCGGTAAGCTGCCATATCCTGCAGTCATAAGGTTCATAAGGTTCTCATAATTTATGGCCAAGCTCATGGACCGCCTCAGGTCCTTGCTATCAAACGGCTTTTTCTGAGTGTTGAATATAATCGTATTTCTTATCCCTAGACTATCGAAAGTCATTAATTTGATTTTTTTGTTATCCATCAACTTTGGCACATAATAATAGCTAGCGCCTTTGGAGTAAAGATAAGGCAGATCTATTTCTCCATTTTGGAGTGCCATCATCATGGTATCCTGGTTCTTAAATAGCCTCATCTGTATATTTTTTATGGCAGGCTTGCCGACCCAATAATTGTCATTTGCCTTAAAATTGACAATTCCAGCTGCATGGTCGTAGCTATCGAAGATGTAGGGTCCCGTGCCAATAAACATCTTATCTATATCGGTGAACTTCTTGAGATCGTCTACCTTTGCATAAATATGCTCAGGTATAACGATTGGTACGTTGGCCAGCTTTGCTAAAAATACAGCATTAGGCTCTTTGAGGTTGAGAATGACGGTATAATCATCAGGTGTCTCAATTGAATTTATTATATCATATGTTGTGGCTCCATATAAAATCTTCTTATCCCTTGTGTATTCCATTGTGAATTTCACATCTTTTGAAGTGAATGGTACTCCATCGTGCCATGTTGCATTCTTGACCAGATGGAATATCCATTTCTTCATATCTGTGGTTTCCCAGCTTTCCGCTAGCCTTGGTACGACTTCTCCATTCGAATCATAATCGATAAGGCCCTCATGGCTGAAGATCATTTGATAGTTGCAGTTGAAATCCGCCATATTTGCAGCGAAGTCGCCCATATCCGAGCCAATGACCAAATTAGATATCCGCCCGTCGCCCTCGGAGGCGGCCAATGCTCCACCAATATATCCTGAGAGCAGAATGCTTGCAAAAATAAGCATGCTGATCAAAATTGCCTTCGATTTCGAATTCATTCCAGTACCCCTTTGTGATAAATTTTTATGGATTAATCATACTATTTAAAACTATCCTCTCAATTGCTGTGTTGAGCGGTTCAGTTGAAATCTTGTGGTGGTGGCCTTGTAAAACCAGAATCAAACGACTATCTAAAATTTCGTACCACCACAGGATGCAACAGCACACATATTAGTATATCATAAAATAGCAAATTATAAGATCTTCTTCCAAACAATTATAATACTATTTAAGAGTTTCTTAACTCAATAGTCGACTAAGTAGGAAGATTAGCATGAATATTATGTGAGATAAAAAAAAAAATTAAAAAATCCCAGTATTGCAGCCTACTCCGCTTCATGCAGGCCCATGAATGTCTCCCGCGACATTATGCCCCATACCGGATTAGGGACATAGCCCTCGTACTTTTTATTGTATGGCTGGATGTAATCCATGGCATATAGCGGTATTTGTGTGAGATTGTCCGCATAATAATTCTGCAGGTCCTTGATGAGGTTCTCCTTTGTTTGTTCGTCCGGAGCCGATCCGATCTGATCGACCAATGACAGATATACCGGGTCGTGGACGTTGGCCCAGCCAAAACGTCTGTAATCAACTACGCTTGTATAGTAACCTCGGTAGTTGAACGTGGTCCAAAATCCTGCACCACATAGGTTCATATCATAGGACTTTTCATCTTCAACAATTTGCCAGAATGTGGCTTCATCTACTGCTTTTATTCTGGATTCAAGTCCTATTTCATGGAGATAGTTATTAATTAGCTCTGAGGATCGTGAAGACTCCACATCGTTAATTATAAGCAATTCGGGGTGGAACTGTTTACCGTCATCTGCTTCCCTGAATCCATCTCCATCTATGTCTTTGAATCCGATAGAATCAAGCATATTCTTGGATCTATTAATGTCCTGAGATAACCTGCGCGTTTCAATGTAATAAGGCATTCCTTTTAAAACCATTCCAGCATTAGGCGTATATCCATATCCCGCAGTCATCAAATTGACAAGCTCATCGTAATCTATTGCATAGCTGATTGCCTCCCTAAATCGCTTATCGTTAAATGGAGGTCGATCGCAGTTAAAATACAGCACGTTTTTGATACCTCTGCTGTCATAGGACAATATTTCTATTTCGCTATTCTGGAGAAGCTTTGGCACATAGTAATAGCTCACGCCTTCTGCATATATGAATGGCACATCTACGTCGCCTTTCTGGAAGGCCATCATCAATGTGTCGTGATTTTTATAAAATTTGATTTCCAATTCGCCAATAGCTGGTTTTCCGCCCCAATACTCATCATTGGCCTTAAACCTGATTATGCCTGCCGATTGGTCATAGCTGTCGAATACATACGGCCCAGTACCTGTAAACAGCTTGGCTGGATCATTAAGATCTTTCGGAGAATCAAAGTCCTTGAATATATGCTCGGGGATGGTGAAAGGAACGACCGACCTTCGGCCGAAGAGCCCGGAATCCGGATTATTTAAATTGATAACTACGGTATGGTCGTCAGGTGTTTCGATAGATGAGACCAGATCCCATGCCGACTCGCCGAAGGGGATCTTGTTTTCCTTCATATATTCAATGGTGAACTTGACATCCTTTGACGTAAATGGCACTCCATCATGCCAAGACGCATTGGGGACAAGGTGAACTGTCCATTGTTTGGAGTCGCTCGTTTCCCATTCTGCGGCGAGACGTGGTAGAACCGACCCATTTTCATCATATTCTATGAATCCCTCATTGGTAAACATCATGAGGTAATTTTTCAATACATAATTATTGAGGCTCATCTCAATGTTGGTCATGGATTCCGTCGTTCCTATAACCAGCTTTGAGATTCCTGAACTGGCTTGCTCAGAGCTTGCGCCAACGGCTGATGCCATACCAGCCAGCATTGCCAGTATCAATAAGAGGCTTAAAGCCTTCGTTCTTGAATTCCAACAGTGTTCCATAAATCCACCTCACGAACTCTTCCAACACGATACAGACATTGTATTAATGCTTTTCTAAGTCATAGCATTTCATAAGATTAGTTTAAAATATTTTTGAAAAAACAGGTATTAATTGTATAATTAATCATACTAAATATTTATTCCGCTAAAGATCAAGATTCAAGAATTTAAATCAAATAAAAAAAATAGATAATTGCTTATCAAGATTCGTGTAGATTCATAAATGTATCATGTGATATTACAGTCTGCAATAGCGGATTGGCGATATAGCCTTCATATTTTTTATTTCGACCAGGCTGAATTTCATGGGTACAGATCATGTCTTTGCCGACGAAAACGTTGAATGTCTTATCAGATATCTGTAACAAGCAGTTCCTTCCCGCAAATCGATAGGGGACTGAATAGCGATTACCCAGATAAGAGACATAAGAATCTCTCGATATTTTCCGGTTCTCTTCCCGAACATTATGGTACGGAGGAGCTGTATCATGATCTCTGAGCCCCTCATTCTTGAGTCGTTCCAGAGGGATTTCATTGGTAGTGCCGTGGATGGTCGAATTGTACGTGTTTAGCAGGTTAGCTTTGCCGTTAGCATTTGGAGACAATCCAATCCTCTCTGTCTCCATGTTGCCAGCATCGTCATGATTCGCTCATGAATCGATGTCCCCTTTTCATTGCGCAGCGTGCCCAAAATTTTTCTCAAAACCACATGGGGTCTCAGTGCTCTCTCAGCTCGATTATTGGTCGGCTCTACACCCGGGTTAACGATAAACGTGAACCAGTAATTGAACCCGTTGCTAATTTTGCCGATGAATTTTTGGATTTTTTCGAGAGTGTACTCTTTCAGGATCAATAGCTTCAGAGCTTCTCGTGCCAAATGCCATAAATCCGCTCTGACTTCTGGTGGTGGATCACATTCCAGAGCTTTGGTCAATGATTCATAGAGCGCTTTGAGTGCTTCATGCAACGGAATCGCTTCCTCGAACTTCTCCGCGAGGTCTTTCGATTCTCGAAGTAGGTGTGCCCAACATCGCTGCAAGCGATTTGTGAATTTGGCATAAGGTTTCCACCCGTCGCATACGATTTATGCCCTTGAATTGTCGCGTTAAAACTTCTGTCAGAACCTTCATCCCTCGGCTCTTGCGAATTACGAAAAATGTCTCAGATTCTGTGGCAAATGTCCAGATCCATTGTTTTTCTCCCTGGACGTGGATTGAAGTTTCGTCCACATAGAGTATCGGTGCTTCTCGAATTTTGTTTAAGATCGCGTCGTATTCGGATCGAACGGCATCAGCAGCGCGCCGGGTTAAATCAAATATCGTGGCAGGACTTATTTTCAACCCATGCAGCCTCTCCAGTGCATCTTGGATTTTTCTGTGAGGCAATCGATCTTCATATCTGAATAGTGTCGCCAGTGAGATTATGTTGTTGCCAAATTTACCTTCGTGTGGGCATTCTGAATTACCTGCAACAACTTCTTTTCGGCAGCATGGGCATCTGTAATGCGCGATTTTATATTCAGTGATGATGACTGGTTGTGGTTTTGGAATTTCCTCAATAATCTTCGAATCAATTCGAATAGGAGAGCCAAGCTCTGCTCCGCAATCAGGGCAACGATCTGCTGTGACATCTATTTGTCGATTCGGAGGCTTATAAGGTCTCGTTACACCTTTGTGCCCAATCTTTTGGCTAGGCTTTCCATTGAGGGGCCCATCCTGATATTTTTTGCGATTCTGCCCTCGTCTTAGGCTTGGTGGAGTATGTGCATTCTCATATTGAGCTAGGCGGGCTTCAAGCTCTCGTATTTTTGCCTTAAGCAACTCAATCTCACGCCTTAAAAGCTCATTCTGTTCTTGAAGTTGCTTGATGGTCTCTACTTCGTTCATACTCCCATTTAGTGAAAATTATCATTATATTATTTAATTTTTCTGGTCTAAATGGTTTGAGCGAATTTGGATTTATTCACGATAGAGCTAAACACGTACTTTGAGCCAAATTCTGGGCTTGTTGATACAATGAATTGATGTCGTCTACCTTTTCGTCGAACCGTTCGTCCGGTGCGGGTGTTAGCCAGTAACGAATCAAGTGTGGTTGGAGGTCGTTTTTTT
>RPOO01000102.1 GCA_003857025.1 Methanothrix sp. | reverse complement strand
CCGAACCTTCTTTTGGGTCATGGCGAAGGCTTTTTTTAAAAGCTCAATCTCGGCATGAGCCTGGCCGAGCAGTCTCTCAAGTTCTGCAATCCTTGCCTGGTCCTTATACTGATTTCCATTACCGCTAAACGCTTTTTCGGGATTCTCGGCCAGCTCTTCTCTCCAACGAGAGGGCAGGGCCGGATGGATGCTATGCTCACGGGCGATCTGAGCAAGAGATTTGCCACTCTCAAGTTCAGCTACTACTGATATCTTGAATGCTCGGTCGTAGCGCCGCCTCGTCTTTTTCATATACTTCCCTCCATGAGTTGATGTTGCTTAACTCATTGCCCACTCGGAGGGGTTCACTCCATTGGCCTCACCGAACTCGCCGCGCGTTTTTAAATGCAGGCCGACATCGTTTAACAGGCGACTCGTTGAACCCAGGGCCACACCAAGCCTTTCAGCATGTCCTGTAGCTGCTAGAGCATGTGGAAGCAGAAGCAAACAACTGGTCCAGGACTGCGGGTTGTCCAAATGGTCTTGCGGATAAGCATCATCTATCAGCCTGACCGCAGCTTCCGCCCATTTTTTTTGTTCCTCTTCTACCATTCTATCCTGAGTCACGGCTTGCACCATTCTATGAATGAAAAAACCGTCTTCGGAGAAGTCTATCAGAGAATACCTTCTCAAAGAAGCCAGCGCTTTATCCAACTCCACATTATTCTTGACCGTAGAAGCCAAAGGATCTGGCAAGCGTTCAGATCCCGTAACCAGCATCGATCTGTGTATAAGATGCGGGGATAGATAGGCGCATAATTTGAGCAGGTCTCGGCTTTCTGGCGTCTCCTTGCTGGCGGCCTCTACGGAGATGTCCCAGGTTGTGGCAATGGTTTCTGGGTAAGTATCAGGCCTGCCATATCTCAAGATTTCTTTTCTTCTTTCTTGAAACCGCTCCAAATAGTCCTCGAATGATATTCCGGTTTCTTTGATGTAGGCTCCGGCCTGCTCCAATGCAAGTGGCAAATCACCTAGCACTTCTGCCAGAGCATCCGCTCCCTCTCCGTCTCTCCGCTCAGTTCTCTTGAGCAAGAACTCCACTGATTCAAGTCTCTCGAACTTCAAGACTTCCAAAGGTTTGGCCAGACTCTCCCAATTTTGATTCCGGGATGTGATGATAACATGGCCGGACCCCATTTTAGGCAGATATCTCGTCAGATCACGTGGGCTCTGAGCGTTATCGAATACAAGCAACCAGTTAGTGTTGTTTTCAAGCCACCGTCTAACTGTGGCAATGAGATCCACCGGTTTTCCGGTACGTTTCCCCAGCCCCAGCCTAACGGCCAATTCGATGTAGTCATCCGCCAGTATAGCGGGCTCCTCGGACCTCACCCACCAGATCACATCATAATCATCGATGTGGCTGTATGTGTATTCCAAGGCGAGCTGAGTTTTTCCTACACCACCCAGGCCGGTCAAAGCTGAATGTTGCCCAGCAGTCAAATCCTTACGCAGCCCATCAAGCAAGGAGCTTCGTCCTGTGAAATTGCGGTTTCGATGGTAGGGAATGTTCTCTATCACGGACTTGGGCGAGTCAGCTTCCCCGCCAAAATCCAGTCTTGCCAAGATCTCAAAGGCAAAAGCGGCGGCATTCTGCGAAGCAATCCCCTGAGACCCGCTGGCATCAGCCTCATCTTTGCCTTCTATGAGGTCAGAGATACCCCTGACAACAAGAGCGTGCACCTTCTCATTTGCATGAGCCGCAGCCAGGAAACCCAGTCCCTCCATCTCCACAGCTATTGCATCACTGTAGTTCGATCTCAGGAATTCGTAGGTCGCAGATCTGATGGATTTTACTACTTTTGGTCCGGCAGCGATTGGTTCAACAAATGCATTAGGAGCCGGATTACGAGTAGAGCCCTTTATTCGCTTCAACCAGTCTATACTACGAGCCACGGCCATAGCTCGCTGCTCCATTGCATGAGAGGATCGGTAAACCTCAGGTGTTGGGAGGAACTCGGCCTCTGCTTTACCGGCTTCATAACCGTAGACTTTGGTTGCCGCTACCACATCGCCAAGGGCTACACCATGAACCCCGCCAGCCACTCCCATAAAAATGGCTACCTTGGGACTGAAATGGTTGATGGCACGCTCAGCCTCAACAGCCGCATTCTCATTATGCCGTCCAACCTGGGCAATGGCTACCATCCAAGACCGACCGTTATCAACGAATTTGCCTAATTCGTAAACCGTGCCTTTGTGAGAATCTTCAGTTAGATTATCTAAATGAGCGCGTACTGCAAGGTACTCTTTAGATAACGCTGTAAGTATAATTGCACGATACGGGTCCATTCGGCATCATTGATGATCTTGCCAAACTAAAGATGTTGTGGTTGTGCAAAGCCACACGTTCATACGGCCTTGATGTCATAAAATCTTTCTATTATGACATCCACCCCAATAACATGCATCCCGAAGATTTCCTCTCCCTGGACGAATGGCACCGCCTACTTGCCGCCGCCCCCACCCCACGAGAAGCCGCCCTCATGTGGCTGATGGCCGGTTGCGGTCTTCGCGTCTCGGAGGTGGCCGCCTTGAAAGCAGATCATGTGGACGGCACCGGAGGATACTTGCATGTGGTGAACGGCAAGGGCAGCAAGCAGCGCACCTCGATCATTCCCAAGCCTGTTTTGAAGGCCCTTGAGGTCCATCTTCAGGGCCGGGAGAGCGGCTACATCTTCGAGGGCAGAGATGAGGGGCATATCTCCACCCGGCAGATCCAGAGACTCATGGACGAGGCCGCAGAGAATGCCGGGCTCCAGGAGACGAGGCCGGGCAAAGTGCGGCAGAGGAAGCGGATTACACCTCACCTCCTCAGGCACAGCTTCAGCCGCTGGAGTTTGGATGCCGGAATTGATATCGCCTATCTTCAGCAGCAGCTCGGCCATTCCTCTTTGAACACCACGGCCATTTACCTGAAAGCCAGACCAAACCATCGCCGCCGGGCTTATGAAGATGCAGGCTTCGATAAAATGCTCAACCGCCAGTGACAAAATCCGGGACGAATGCGAGACTCGACAAGACACGAATCAAACCGCTACCGATTGCCTGCAATCCTGGAAGACTGCAAGGCGATTGCGGTAATGTTGCTTATTCTGGTGCCAGTAGTCGAGGAAGACCTCGAAATGGACCCCCCGGCCCCATAGAGTCCTCAGAACCTTTTTGCCCGCGGAATTTTGCACCATGCTTTTTCCTTTGGGCCGAAGAATGCCCGCCCGAAAGAGCCTGGTGGCCACTCCCTGAGACGGGAAGCCCAGGGATTCATAGTGCTGGCCGATGTTTTCCGGCAAGGCGGCCAGTATGCCCGGATCGACTCCGGACTCCAAAAGATCCTCGATGATATACCTGGGCCTCATCTCTGCCTCGACCTCGCCAGGCGTTCAGCAGCCGCCCAGTCCTCAGCCGTCGGCATCCGGGAGAGGACGACCACCGCCCCCAGCTCTTCGCCCATGAGATATCGGTAGACCTCGGCCAGCTTTGGGTTACGGTCCACCATAGCGTAGATCTCTGCATCCAGCTCGATCATCTCTTTTATGGTGTCCATTCAGACCTCTTTGCAAGGGTCGATCCGGCCTTCAGGCCGGACCCTTGCTATCTCGATTTGTTATGTTGATGTGGGCTGCTATGTTGATGTGGGGTCCTGCGAGCCCGAGATTGGACCCCTGGGATTATCGGTCTGCTCCGCTCCGCCCCTCGCATCAGATGCTCGGAATGGCATCTCAAGACTCAGGCATCATTGCCGGCATACATTCTAAAGTTCTTATATTTTCTCTTCCTCTCATGTGGAGAGTGCGATTGCGCGCGTGTTGCGTTCTTAAGCCCCATTCCACAGGCAGTGCAAAAGGGCTCCGACCTTGCATCGTACTGAATCTGGCCGCCGCACTTGCATCGGGAAGGCATCAACCGGCCCGCCTTTCCGCCGTGGTGCTCCGAGGCTAATTTGGTGCCTGGGTCCTTGAGGGCTGCGCCTAGCGGTCGATAATCTATAGAAGAGGAATCCCTCGCAGAGGGGCTGCCCACTGGGTTTTCGCCCTGAGCATTAGAACTTACTTGAGATTTCTCAATATAAAAAGTTTTGGATCTCATCAGGTCTCCGCTCTGTTGAGCCGGTTGACTGACTGTGGCACATTGGAAAGATTGAGCCATCTTGGGCGGCGCCGCTGCGCCGCCGGACACGAGGGGAGAGGAAGAGATGGGGTCCGGGGAAGGGTGGGGGAGGGGCCGATTCGCCGTGATCCTGGCCGGGCCGGAGATCTCAGTCTTCGTGCTGTCCGGCAAAGCGGCGATCACTCCTCCACCTCCTGCAAGAGCAGCTTGATCCTTTTTCCCTTCAGCTTTTCCAAAAGCCCGTTCGTCTCGCCTACATCTGGATAGCCGTTCAGCAGAACCCCCATGCAGAGCCTGCCCAGAGACTGAAAGCTCGTTTCGAGATGTCCCTCCCAAGCCTTCTCGATCATACCGGGACTCCAGAGGTCATGACCCCGGAAAACACGCCGAGCTGCAAGCCGTCGATATGCTCCGCAAGCCATTTTGCGCCTCGCCTTCTCAGGGACTCGATAGCATCATGGTCTGTCAGTGGTCTGAATTTCGCGTCTTTCGCTACTATGAGCATTATCCACCTCACCGATTACGAACTCCTTGGTGAAGTGAAAGCCGCCAGTTGCGACGGAAAGCGTACTCTAATGCTTTACCCGCTGTCATCCATGTGGGGCAAAAGTCGAGGATATCCTCTGACCCAAATTATGCCTCTGCTATGGCTGCTTGCCAGTGGGAAAGCATCGCTATGCTTAACGCAACGGCTTCCAACCCGTTGCTTTCCACCTCACCATTTCAGAGGATGTTAGACTCGGGCATAAATAGTCTTCGCAAAATCCGCGCAGATACCTAAAATATGGAATTTATTATTAATTTCAATGTGAAGAAACTAAGTACAAGTACTGATAAATAATAATGGTACAAAAGGGACGCACTGCGAAAAACCCAAAAGAGATATATATCACAGCATTGGAGCAAAGAAACGCGAGGAACTGGAAGGGCCACGGCAGGGCATTGGAAGGTGCGATCTGCCGTGGCGGGTTTGTCTACTGGTGAGGTGGACAAAACCCAAAGTTCCTCATGGAAGCGATCCAAATGAAGAACTCAAACGAGAATAAGGTCAGTCAACGTTATTTAAGGGTTTTCGTATCTTGCTATTATTGCTCGATATCAACAATTGCGAATTCTATTGCAAATTTTATATCTTTTTTGAGAAATGCAAAGAGGGCCCTGGAAGGCCCCCCGCCTTGCGAAAACAGGGAGGTTTTCGCACGAAACCTAGCTAACCCCGAACCACCAAGGTATGCCAGGATACACCACCGCAAGAGGCGGCAATGCCTAAATCAAAATTGGCAGCCGATACTATAAACGATTTTCGGAGCGGCCAAGAGCTTGCTTCTGCAAATACGACGCAACTTCGCAAGACCATTGCAGAGCTGGAAGAACGTATCCACGCCCAAGACCTCCTCATTGAAGAGCAAAAGCAAGCAATCGTTGAAAAAGAGGCCGAAACCCATGACCTCGCCTACGAGCTGGACGTTCTTTGCGGAGTGATTTACGACCCGCGTCATACAGGCCAGGTACTGGCCAGGGAGCTGCAGGACGGCTATAAACAGTATGCAAGAATCCAGCAACTTACGAAGGCTAACGAGAAACTGGTTAATTTCTTGGAAGAGCTGGAAGACTCCTTCCAGCATATCATAAATGCGGTAATTGCGAACGTAGAGGCTGCATTAGCTGCTCTGGATCAGATGCCGGCCACGGATGAGACCGCCAATATGCATGCAAGGGCGAAAAAAGAGATCCAGGGTATAATGCGGGCCAAGAAGGCGGGTCAGATCTCACCTGCAAACTGCCTGCGCCAGCTCGCAGACGTGGAATATGGCATCGTCTCTTTTATCACTGATCGGCCAGCTCTGACCTTCAAGAAGGCGGAACACTACCGGGCGGCGCTCCTGGTGGAAACGCTCTATCGAGATGCAAAGGCCAAGAGCCTCAACAGCGCCAATGCCATCCAGATCATCAGCACTGCCGAAGAGAAGCCCATTGCCAGGATGCAGGCCAGGAGAGCTATGGAGTGGGCTGCCAGGCTGCAGCCTGACAAAGTCCTGCTCCGAAAGCGAGGCCAGGGCAAAGGCAAGACATGGCTATTATGTAAAATCGGTAGCAAGGAGGTCAATAAGTCATGAATCACGCCGCCTGCTATTTAGGAACATCGTGTTCCCTTTACGACAAAAGGAACAGTTTGTTCCTTGGCCTCCATGAAGCCCAGGTGGAGCTGAGAGAGGACCATTTTTCCCAAGGAGGAATTTTTAGAAGAGAATTATCCTAAAGAGATTAATCAAGGCTGCTGTATCTAAGAAACAGGTTGTTCCTTTTAGCTTGGGCTCTATTTGTCTCGGGAATCAAGGTCGGGAGAGTAAGGGGGTCGGAAGAGAGAATCTTAAGGAACACGATGTTTCTTAGAGATCCAGGCCCAAAAGCTTATACAATTCCAGGATGCGCTTGTAGACTTCTTGCCCCGCATTTGTCGTCTTAAATTGGCTTTTCTTCAATGCAAGCAGCTTTTCTCTCTGCAATAGAGCCAAATACGGCCCTACTGTTTGAAAATTCAGGTTGCACGCGTATACGATATTCGTTTTGTTTTGAGGTGTACTACAGACGTCTAATATCTTCGCCACAATCTCAATTTTATCTCTCTTTTTTGTCATTGTTGCATATCATAATTTCCGGCCAAAGATAAATACTTGTAGTACTGATTTTAAATTCTGATTATGCGCGGCTTTTAAAACCCGTTTTAAAAAAAGAAATCAATGATTTTTAGCAATGATTTCGTATAGTTCCCTAAAAAAGCAGCTTTCCGGTCAGGGTTATGCGAATCTCTTTTGTCTTTCCCTTCTGGACGAGATCGAGGGCTTTTTGGTCGGCAAGCCGGGCCACCTGGCGGGATATGGTGCTCTCGGAGACGGAAAGCCGCTGTGCAATATCGCCGATGGTAGTAGGCTGATTCTCGAAAACATCCTTTAAGATCTGTTTTTGCTTTTCTTCAAGAGCGGCTGTAATATTTGGAAGGAGAATTTCGCTCAGGCTTCGGTCTATATCGCTGTAGCCAGTTGTCTTGAAGATTTTGTCGGACCGGGAAAGGCTGGCAATGGTGAAGGCAAGAAAGATCTCCCGCGGCCCACCGGAGAGGTTGGAAATGACCTGGCCTTTTGCATTCTCAATCAAATCCTTCAGAGACACTACCATCTCTTCAAAATCCCGGTGATTGACACGGTGAATTTGAAGACCTATGGAGCTATCGATCTGTCTGGAGAGGTCACGGATGGCCTGAATTGTCTGCTCGCCGCGTGTGTCCGTCTCATCTTCGGGACGGATGAGGATAATGAGATCTCCGCCTTCGATTCCGTATTTTACTATCAAGGATACGATTTGAGAGGAATCGAAGCCGGAGAGGGAGATGTAGGTCTTCATCACACAGTATTGCAGATATGATGCATAAATGTTTTTCCGTTGCAAGTTATAGAATTCAAAGACATTTAATTGCAAAATAATGAAACTATTGCAGGAATCGACAGATTTAAATGTGAGTGGATGTATTCTCCTCACGATGCCGCAAAAGATCACACTGATTACACGGCCAACGACGGCATTTGAGGTGCCCGTCAGCGAGGGCTACCAGCTCTATTCTGCCGTCTTGGGCGTTATGCGAGAAGCTGATGAGACTATCAGCAAACATGCCCACGATTCGCCCATCAGCTCGATGTCCATAGGCCGGCTGGACGGAAGGGTTCAGGCGATGCTAGCGGGCCAGGCTCAAGGCAGTCGATCCCATGCAAAAATACAGGATGAGAATCGGGATCACCGACCAAAAGTAGGTGGAGATCTTCCGGGCAATCGTCCAGCCTCTCGCCCTGAGGGAGCAATATAATGCTCGATAAGGGATCGCTCAGGATGGAGGAGGTAGCGAGCAGCAGCACTGGGAGCTTTGAGGAGATCCTAGCATGAGCTGGACGTCAGGAGAGCGATGGAATTGAATTCGATTTCTGCTCGTCGACCTGCAATTAATTGGAGTAAATATTAGACTAGTTTTGATCCCTAATGGGTTTTCAAGCTTGCTGCAGCTTTTGGATGCCTGTTGACATCTTTATGCAAGAATTAGTTTCAATCCCTAACGGGTTTTCGAGTTCTCTACAACTACTAGATAGGAGGGAATATATAAATTCAATCCTCTATTATCAAGCTTTTTACGACAAGATATTTCACTATTTAGCCGGCAAAGTAGAGATCTGTTTGAATCTCACGGGCCAATTTCTTAATGCATGATTGTGCATCCGACAACAATGGATTCGTTCTTTATGCAACAATTAGACTATCGATAACTATATATGCCAAGGAATCTAAGGATGACGAGTATGCCGGAATCAATTTCGCTGGTCCTACGCCCGAAGGATATACTTGAGCTTCCCAGTAGTGAAGGATATCAGCTTTATTCAGCTCTTCTGAACGTTATGAACCACTGGAATGAAACTACCGCTAGGCATACTCATGATTCGCCGATAAGCTCGATATCGATAAGTAACCTTGAGGGAATATTCAGAAGAAGTCAAAGGCCCAAACATAAAATGGCAGATCCTGCTAACACCTATGAATTTACTATTGGGATCACAGATCCTAAAGAGACTGATATCTTCAGTGCCATCATCCAGCCCCTTGTTTTGCGTGAGCAAGACCTAATGCTCGAAAATGGAGCGCTCACTGTTGAGAAGTCTACTAGTACATCAACGAGCTTCAAGAAGCTTGTGGAATCATCCAGAAATTACGAGAAGCCTTTTATTGAGTTTTGCTTTCGGTCTCCAACTTGCATTAAGTACAGAAATAGCGATGTCATAGAGATGTTCCCTCATAGAGAAGCAGTTTTTACGTCTCTAGTTGGGAAGTGGAATTCAGTTTGCCCGGAAGGAATGAAGCTCTCACTAGAGAGAGATGAGATGGCACGCTTCATGATGGAGCGGCCGTTATCCTACGAGACGCATAGCACAATGGTGAATACCTTTATAGACATAAAAAAGGGGCATGCAAAGCCGAAGCTAATGCAGGGCTTTCAAGGTTGCTGTAGGTATATGTTCACGAAGGATGCGCCAAATGATATCAGGAATGCAATATTGGCGCTCTCGAAATTTGCTGAGTATAGCGGGGTGGGGAGCGCGGTTGCGCGCGGGTGCGGGGCGGTGAAGGTGATAGTGGGGGAGGCGATGTAAATGGTATCTGATGCTTTGCAGGACAATTTTCGAGATCGAAAGAGATTGAGGGAAATGGACGCCAGGATGGATGAGAAATCCTCCGAGCAACCTAAACCTGGACTATTTGAAGAATACCTCCTGGCAGTAGACATACATCTTGTTGAAAGAGGCATGGCCTTCAAGCCTGCCAAGAGTGTCGAGTTTGGAAAAACCGATCAAAGCATGCTCAATCATATTCGAAATGGCATTCTCTTTCTCCTCCGTTTCAATGAAGCACTCGAAAAGCTCAACGCAAGACCACTTGAGAAAAACGGCCTGCGAGAATGCATAGCTCTCTTTGTAGTGCATGATCTTCACAAACTGAAATTTGGTGAGTGGAAGCAGGATGAAGATACTCTAGAGCTGCCGGAAACGATGGAGAATCAGTTTGAGATTCCTAAAGATGTGCTCCTGGAATTTATTAAAGAAATGCATCTCAGAGACCTCGCTCCGAGCTTGAAGGACGAGGATTATTTCTCGGTTGCGGTTGCGCTCCACAAGAGCAGGTTTTCACGTTCCGGGGCGCGAACTTCCCGCTTCATGGATCTGGAGCCGTTCCTGTATCTCATGGACACAATGGCAAGCTGTTCATCTCCGGAAGAGGCGGTCTCAGCCCGGTCATTGACGGCGCTTCGGGATGGATTTCCGCAGGAGTCGCCAGAGTCTCAATTGAATCTACAATATCATAGGCTGGATGATGTGAAGGGCATCTTATCCGGCATCATCAACAAGTCTGTGGCCGATGTGCTAACGGAGCAGGGCTTGGTCATGCTCATGGCCTATCAAGACGGATGCGTGTACTTATCGAAAGGGCTGCAAAAGGCAGTGGTCTCTAGTGAGTCTATTGAAAATGTGTACAATGTCTTAGAAAAAAATATCCGGCAATCGTCATCAGCTCTATCAGATCCGGCGCGTCTTGGCAATAATCTTAGAACACCGAGACTCGGTTACTATGGACTGAGCGATGAATACTACTTTTTCAGCGGCCCAAAAACAATGCTGCAGGCTTTTATTGAGAAATCCGTCACATCAGCTCATGCAGAGAAGAATTTAGATTTAACTGATTCGATGACCGATGGCATTAGGAGATGTGGTCAAGTCGTTCCCATTGAAATGGAGTGTTCTAAAGAAGGTCAAAATATTCTTTTAGGATTTGCCCGAGCTGTGGCTACCGTTCATCAGTCCTTTGTTTCTGAGGTCATCACTGATAATAAGCAATCTCTTCGGAAGACATGTGAGATCTGGGGAGTGCCAGCT
>RPOO01000101.1 GCA_003857025.1 Methanothrix sp. | reverse complement strand
ATGAATCTATCTTCCGCAGGCAAATCATCTGCAAATCAGTCCTCCGCGAATCTATCTCTTCAAAACCCGATCCCAGTTAATCAGACTCGATCAAATGCATCTCAATTTAATCTGAAAAGCTCTATTGAATCAGGCAGCGAGATTGGGTCGGTTTTCTCAGCAGTTTCGGAAATCGCAAATCGCACTCTCGTCGCATCGGCAGAGCAGGAGCCGGAAAATGCATCCACTGTGGCGGATGACCCATCTTCGTTCATATCCTCAACTGAAAACAGCAATTCATCACAAATGGACAGTGCCAAGTCTTCATCAAGCCTAGCCGAGTCGCGCCAGGATGCAGCTAAGAAAAAGCAAGAAGCTGCCAAAGCAAAACAAGAGGCCGCTAAAGCAAAACGGGAGGCTGCGAAGGCAAAGCAGCTTGAAAGCAGAAACAAGCAACTGGAAACCTCAAATGAGAAATCCGGCTCATTGGACTCCGCCACGCCGACACCGTCTCAAGCTCCGGATGAAAACAGCGGCTCCTTGCAAGGGGGCGAGAATAGCGTTGAACCTTCACCAAGCGAGACTGAATTATCAGGCAAAGCAGAATCATCATCAAGCCTAGCCCAGTCGCGCCAAAAAGCCGCAAAGGCCAAGCAAGAAGCTGCCAAAGAAAAGCGCGATGCAGCTAAGGCAAAGCAGCTTGAAAGCAGAAACAAGCAACTGGAAAGCTCAAACGAAAAATCCGGCTCTTTGGACTCCGCCATGCCGACACCGTCTCAAGCTCCGGATGAAAACAGCGGCTCCTTGCAAGGGAGCGAGAATAGCGTTGAACCTTCACCAAGCGAGACGGAATTATCGTCAGGCAAAGCAGAATCAGAATCATCATCAAGCCTAGCCCAGTCGCGCCAGGAAACCGCAAAGGCCAAGCAAGAAGCTGCCAAAGAAAAGCGCAATGCAGCTAAGGCAAAACAGATGGCTGAGCGCAATAAGCGGATGTAAGACCGGAAGAATCGAGCAAATTGAATCAGAATTCCTGAGTTGAGCAGAACGAATGCAGCTCTTTTCGCAGGAAAGAAGCATCGGATCAAAGGGCAAGCCCCTTCATCCTTCCAGCTCTTTCTTCATCAGGATTTTTCCCATGGGAAACTGAATTTTAATGTCGATAGATCCTGTTTCCCATCCGTCACGTGTGAGCCCCAGCCTTGGCTCATGGGCGTTTTAATGATCTTCACTTGGCCGCAATGCGACCACCGAGCGATGATTAAATATTATAATTTCTAAATTATTCAATATATCCCATTTATGCCTATTTATCGAGAAAGCAATGATCATGGGCATCATCTACTCGTCTATTGATGCCCAGTCCACAAAAATTGAGCGTCTATTTAGGCATAAATATTATCATATCGAGGTGAGTGGATAGCGTCATGTATTTTGCGCCTTTTAGCGCCGCGTTAATCATGCCTTCTTTATCCGCATCACTTCCGGCAATATCCCTGGATACATCACATCTCTTGCATCTAAAATGATATCCATTTCTCTCGTGGATCTCTATGAAACCACCTTCACATTCTTGATGGTTCATCTTGAGGTCGAGAATGTTGAAATGCTCATCCCAATCCTGTGCTTCTACTTCTATCGTCATTCCAACTTCAGCCTCTATATATGTTGCACCAGCATCGCACAAATTCACTATATCTGCCCCGTCCTGAGCTGTTTTTGCCTCAAAATCAGGCTTTATATACTCTGCATTTTCATTCATCATTTTTAGAATCTCCTTGTAGTTTCTAGTTCTAAATATGATGTCTTTCAATTTAAGTTTTTTGATAATCAAGATTTTTAAAAGCATAAGCTACAATAAATATAAAGCTTTATCAACTAAAATGATTCTTAGACTGCGACAATCTATACTGCAAAAAAAAGCTTTATAGGCGGCTTAGTCTGCATCGAATTGCCAATTCGCACTAGATCATCTGATCGTACACCGAATTCGATATCAATCTGCCCATCACCTGCGTAGCCACACGAGCGACTTCATGTGCCTGCAGCTCGCATGGACCAAGATAATCTGAAGCAAAGCTTAGATGGACATCTATTCAAAGATTTATTAATTTTCCGGTCTTCGAATCGAATGCAACGAGTTCAAAAGGATTTTCGTCATCCTCATCTATAGGATTTTTATCTTCGTTTATTGGCTTTACATCCTCATCTATTGGCTTTTTATCTTTAGTTATTGGCTTTACATCCTCATCTATTGGCTTTTTATCTTTAGTTATTGACTTTACATCCTCATCTATTGGCTTTTTATCTTTAGTTACTGGCTTTTCATCTTCGTTTATTTGCGTCTTCTCTATCGCGTCACGAATTTTCTTTTTCGCTATCGTCTCACGCATTCGCTTTATCCGATCCGCATTATATTTTCTCTGTCTCTCATTATATATTCGCTGTTTCTCGTCATGTATTCGCTTTTCCTCCTTATTTATTGGCTCTTCTCTATCTATTGGCTTTTCTCCAGCATCCATTGGCTTGAATGAAGAACCCTTTACGAGTTTCTTTTCTGGATGCCCAGAGGATTTTTTTAACATAGTTAAGGACTTTTTTCTTTTTATATAAGACCCTAAAGGGAGATCTTTTCGTTGTTGATCAAATACTACACCTGTTTCTTTGCTCAAGAGCAAAAGAAACTCTCTTTCATCTTGATACACCATGTGTCCACTTTTATTGATAATGTGTTCACGAATTGAGACCAGCATTCTTCTTTGCACTCCATAATTGTTATTATCATACGGAATATCAACATATTCTTTAACTTTGCTTTGAAGAGCTTCATCAAGACTCAACCAAGTCATAATATCGGGAGGAATTTCATAGAAATATGGTCCTTTGCATTGCACGACACGAGAATTGGCTGGAGAAATCTGCAACCCGCTCCTATGAACGGCTCCTATTTGCTGATTGGAAAGAACCTGTTCATGTGCAATGACTTTTTCGTTCATCATATCCGGTTTATCCTTGCCATTCGTGAAAGGCTTAGCACCGATCTTCCGATTCATTTCGTCCGTCTCTTCATCCATACGCATCCGCTTGCCTCCGCCCTTGACTGCAGGTATCCCGGATGCCAATGCTTCATCAATCTCTAAGGCTCCTGCATTTGCACGATTCAAAGCATCTGCCAGCGGCAAGTGCGAAGTGAAAATATTCTCGAGGGATTTCCTTTGCACCTCGGCCAGGGGAACTGTGAAGCTCCGCATAGAATGGTCGGCCATGCCCAACCTCGATGACGGGCCGCTCATCAGGGTACGATTCGCCAGTTCGGCGACCGGATGCTTTAGCGCGGGGCCGGAAATTTTGTGCCTTTTCACATTTTGCGCTACATTTAAGCTCTTTTTGCCAGAGCTTTTCTCTGCAAATACTTTTGTCATCGTTAACACCTCAGATCTTTCTCACAGAATGATATGATAAAATCTCATTTTTCAACTGGCTGCACCTCTTCAGAATACCTTATCCATAACTGACACCACCTGTTTAATAATCGGACAATTTTGCTATACTCCATTTGTTCAATTTCTCCATGCGAGGATTTCTCGTGATGATTCCAATTTATTCAATTCATTTATGCGCCATCAATCCAATACGTCTAAAACCATTTTATTAAGATCATGAGAATCGGCACCAACCGGATAAATTACTTGGATTTTCTGTTGGAATGTAACTAATGCCTTGCGACGCTCATCGATGTTCTTTGAAGGGATTTCCAAATAAGAGTTCATCAGAGACGCAAATTCGCCATTGTATGTTAAGAAAGTCGTGACTTGATATGGATTTAATTCAAATGACACCATAGTGAGAGTGCGGCAGAGCATCGAGCTGCAAGCAGCGGGGCATCCAAGGCACCACCGCATAGAGACGCAGCCAAGCTAAGCAGATCCATCGCTAAGACGAATATGTGTACCCTTTATCCCATCAGCAGCAAGCTATTAGGTATTACGTTTAAAAAATAAAAAAATATCTTGCAACTCTTTTTCATAGGGATTTAAGATCGTCTCTGCAAAGATAGCTTCCGTATTCCATTACATTAGCCAATCTTGCTTAATTGCATCCCCTTTACGCGCTCAGGCTGCAGTACTTCCCAGGCGTCAAGCATTCTAAAGATTATCAAAAAAGGAAGCGTAAACATCCTCAGTCTGGAGGGCATGGTTTTCTTCGGGTCCAGGCAAATCTGATTGATCAGGCATTAAAGAAATGTTCAATTTTCCATTTTTCCGCCTTCTTTCATTACACGTTCTAATATATTCATTTATTTCATCTTGTATGTGCAAATTATTTTTCATTAAAAGTTTGAAGTTAGGATTCTCATCAAAATTTTCGTTAGCAAAATGATATGTTCTTTGGTCCTCTGCAATGTTGAATCCCACATAATATACATGTGTCATTAAATTTTTTATTTCATTTAATCTCAATTCATGTATTCCCGATTCTTTTGAGATCGATTTTTTTAAATATATTTTTTCTATGGAGCTTTTATTTAAAATCAATTTAAGTTGCCTAATAATTTCATTTATTAGATGCAATTGAGTAGAGTAATTAGTATCATGGGAAGGAATATTGTTATACTTCTCAGCCAAAAGTTCGCAATTTTTCAGCAAATGATTAATCTCATGGCCTTCCTTATTTAATTTATTTCCAATGATGCATGAATTATTTCTCCGAGACCCAATAGGATGCGTATTGACTGATGCGGTCCTATCTTGATGCTTATTTTTTGTCAAATTAGGTCTTGAAGGCGATTCTCGACCATTATGCTGAACTGAAGGTCCTGCAATAGGGGTTCTGAGGTGGAATATTCCTTGATTTTCCCGGCCAGCTGCATCTTTCCTACCCATATTGTCAAGCCTCAATATTTGCTTTAGTCTCGGCTCATATCCGGATACCGCCTCATTTTGAGCATCATTAAGAGATAATTTTTTTTCCTCATTCGCTATTTGATGGATTTCCTCACGAGAAGCATGTTGATTTATCGGATCAGGGATAGCATGCATGCTCATATTACTTGTCAGCGGTTCGTTGGCGGGTCTTGGTTTATAAATAGACCTTCTTTTAGTATTTGGCGCTTGAGACGCGGTTAGATAAGACATATTTGTCTTTGCTATGGTTGTATTTCTGGAGTGCAAAATCTGTTGATTTGTCGGATAGGCCATACGCATGCTCGTATTATCGATTCTTGGCCCTTTGACGGGTCTCGTTTGTTGAGCTATTGCGATTTGTGGCAAAACTAAAAAAGACGTGTTTGTCTTCGCTACCGCGGGATTTCTGGAATGCGATCCTTCCTTTCTTCTGGCAGGTTTTAATTCAACGGGAGGCATTTCAGCGTGAGATGTATTTTTATTGGCCACAGGATTTTGAGATCGTGCTTTTCTTTGCCTTGGCGGATTATTATTAATTTGGAGCCCCCTGTAATTGCCACGCTTACCTAATAAGTCTAGAATCACTTTGGCATTTTCCTTCGGTTTTCTTAGAGACAATGGCCCATTGTTGGCTTGAATATGCCCAATTGTTAACAGTAATCTTTCTAGTTCTTTTCGTATTCTATCAAAATAACCAAGATCAATTTGTTTTTTTACTCGCTGCAAGATTCCATAGCCAGCTGGAGAAATATGCATTGCTTCCCTATTGACCAATCCTGTATGAGTCAATAGTCTATCAGGAATTCTCTCCACCTCGCTGGCATCCTTAAATACGTGATGTTCTGGATTATAATTCAGCACTTCTTTTTGTGAAGCGCACATTTTCCTTCCGCCTGTCTCCTGCTTGGCTATGCTATCGACAAATGGTGCATGTAAATAGGCAATTTGATCATCTTTAATCAATGAAATTGGTGGCTTTGATAGGACATGATTTCCAATATCCCCCAGAAAAAGAGAATCGATTCCGAAGGCTGTTGCCTCAGAAGAGAATTCCTCCATTAATCGCGGCGTGCTTCCCTCATTGGTCGCAGTTATCCCTGATCTCTGATTTCTGTCAGCCTGGAAAACTTCGTCACGATTTTTGCCGAAGGTTAACCTCAAGCCCGGCAAAGACGAAGTAAAGGAATCAACTACTGATTTCCTTTGCAGGTCGGTCTGCTGCGCGCTTGAAGCGCTAGTCGCTTCGCCGGCCAGCTGCTCGGAAAAGCGATTACCCCAAGTGGCTTGAATGCTGTTGAAGAAAAGAGACATTTTCGGAGGAGACATCTTGGGTAGATGCCCGACCAAGCCAGACCTGAATGACTCCGTGCTCAGCGGGATAGGTCTTGAAATCTGGATCGATTGCTCCCAAGATGCAGGGACTGACTGACCTTGGTGATTTGTCTCTTTCGACGAGTTGAGGTTAACGAATTGAGATTTTTTCTGTCCAAATTTAGTCTTCATAATAAATTCCTCAAATTTTATAATTAATTTATACAGCAATTCCGATCTTTGCACAGGACAATCGAAACATTAACATGCAAAATCTCCCAAAAATTTAAACAGGCAGCTCCTTTTCCCCCCCATTAAGCAAAGTTTAAAAAAAAATTATAGTCAAACTGCGGCGACACACCCCGCAGCAGAGCTGCGGGGCATGCAAGGCGCCGCCGCATGAAAATGTATTCAGGTTAACGGATTCACTCCTAAGTTAGATACGCATGCCCTTTATCCCCGCAGCAGAGCTGCGGGGTATTCGAATAAAATAAAAGAGCAATTGGTGAAAATATATTTTATCATAATGACATTATATTTCTCGACCAGATTATAGATATAGCTACATACGGGATATTACTTTTTTTTGTTTTTCCGAATCTCTGCAATTGCCCCTCCCATATGCTAATCTAAGATTTTCAGGTTGATAGCGCTATGTAACTAAATTAAGACTATATTTACGAAAAGTCATTCTCATCCAAAAAAATGAGCAACCAACGAATCTTTGACGAGGCGTGAATTCTCGCTCCATCGGCAGACATCAATTGGCTGCGACTGTATTGGTCTTTGCGGTATCTCAAGAAATATTCATAGATGTTCTAGGCCGAAAACATTAGGCCAAAGCTAATTTCCTCCGGTCTGCTGGATAACATGAGTCAGCTCATGCGCCAGCAGCCTCCGGCCGTCTTCTGTTCCCGGTTCATACTTGCCGCGCTGAAGATGGATATCGCGCCCATGAGTAAAAGCCTCCGCATTCAAAGCACGACAGGTCCCATCGTCATCCGGATGAACTCTGACATCGCTAAAATCAGCCCCAAAGCGACCCTCCATCGAGGTTCTAAAGTCTTCTGGAAGAGAAGTGCCACTGCCCTTGCTTGCAGAAAGCCTGGACTCAATATCGCTGCCTGCTTCAAAGCTTGCCACAGGATCAGTCGGCATCATTGCCGCCTGCAGGGATTCGAGGACTCCCGCAAACGGATTCATCGAGGACTTCCTTTGGATTGCAAACGGCGTAATGGAGCTGGATAAGCGTTTGGTCTGAAGCAGATCTCCTTCTTCATCGCATCCGCAGCCCGAGCACCGCTGGAGAGATGAATCCGGCATGCGCATTACCTGGTCTGCGATATTGTCAGCTTCAATCTCGTATTTGTCACGAGCCGGACCCACTGTTAGTTTAGGTTGGATGCCGACCTCTGCCAGGCTCTTGACGTAATAGTTACCTCCCATCATCTGCAAGTCCATTGCAGCGGCCTGCCTGTCGGCACGATTCATGGATCGCATACCATTGGATATGATCACAGACGCCGGATGCCCGCTCTCAATTGGTTTTCGCTGCACCAGGTTCATCAAATATGTGCTCTTTATTGTCGATGCAGTTATCGATCGATTCGGCCTGCAGGAACTGCAGGATGTCTTCCGGCGGAATGAGCCGGACTTTTCCTGGCTAAATTCACTCATATTTTATCACCTTTTTAATATAAATTTAAGAAAAATATTAATCTATTGGGATGCGTAGACCTCGAATTAAAGCAAATTCCAGCAGAGGCCTAAACCGCCCGAAATTGTTCTTCGCTGCGCCTTATTCACCATAGACACATTCCTTATTGGCGGCGTGATTCTCGTTTGAATTGGCTTGAATATTCACTGGAAAGTATTCCGGCAAAATGAGCCGGGCTTTTCTTGGCCAATTCACTCATGATTTCACCTCCAGTCATCCTAACAATTAAAAAAAAGTTAATTAATATTTTATTTAATTTTAAATAATTATGTGTGTTTAAATTTGATTTAAGATTGATTTTGGGTACCGTTGAACATAATACATGTTGTTATCATTTTCGTTAATCAATTTATAATCATTTATAAAAAATAAAAATTTGTAACGCTGTCGGACTCGCGCGCTCCTGGCAGCGAGCGATGGGGCATGCACAAGAGCGCGCCCAGCCACATGGTAGGCCGCTCATGCGCTAGCGTGCCCATGATCTTTCTCAAAACTATATGAGGTCGCAACGCTATCTCTGCCCCATATTGGCGGGCTCTGCGCCCGAATTAATGATTAACGCGAGCCAATAATTGAAGATGTTGCTAATTTTGCCGACGAATAATTGATGATGAAAAACTGTTGAAGCACCTGAGCCGTGCGCCCACTCTTCCAGGCGCTTAGGCTAAAACCTCTTGTATATCTTATTTGCTGGCTTTGCCAAATCTCAATCTTAAACCGGCCATGCATCCATTAGAAAGCTCAAAAGATTTGAAGCGAATTGCACGCTTCAATGCCCTTGCAATGCGCATCTGCAATGCTTTTTGCCTAATTTCAGTTACATGAACCAAGCAATGATAGCTTCAGGGAGCTGAGGGCAATTCGTTGAGGCTCAGTATCATGCATAGTTCGGTTGGTCAAACGCAGGATCAAGAACATCCTATGCATTGCTGACACTTTAATCGTTCATCAATTTGTTTGATTAGACCATTTTATTAAACTGGCCGTATTTGAAAATCTATTCAAAAAATGCAGTACTTACTTTTTTTTGGAACCATGCGGGATTTTTTTTATTAAGCCCAAATCAGCATGTATATCTTTTCCATATTTTATTTTATCACGAATAATTGATAATTTTGAAGGAGAAAGTTCTTCAATAATCATTTCGAATTCCACTGGACTTTCTTTTTTCTCCTCAATAAATGCCTCTTTGGGTTTTGGAGGTTTCACTTGTTGCTGCACTTTGTCGATTTCTATCTCCGTAGCGTACCTCAGACTGCCGGCCGTATCACCAATGCGCGGGAATTCTTTATAACGAGTAAAACCATCTAATTCTTTCTGGATCTCTGATAGAGTTTTAAGGTGCAATCTTAATGATTCGATTTCGGTGTCCATGATATTATACCCATTATATATAGCAATTTTCTCCTCTATCAATTTGTATTTCGAGAGTTCCTGAGACAGTCTCCAGTGCTCCATTGAACCATCTAGATCTTGTTTAGGATCAGGCTCCGGCTTGGATAATTTGGGAAAATATTTTAGCATCAATTTTGAAATACTCTCATCAGGCAAATTCTTCGTCTTCCTCTGAATTGCTCCCTGATTCAACCAAGTTGCACCTACACGGTTCTGCATTGCATTCGTCAGCATATGCGTCCGCGGCCCGGAGCCTGCCGGTGAGAGCCGATCCGGCCTAGGATTCGCAGAGTTGTGGCTTGCCATGTCTGCCAGGTCCTGCACAAATCGATTGCCTCCGGTCATTTGTATTTCCTTGATACAGAGCTGCTTTTTCGACTCAGGCATCCCACCCAGCCAATCGGACATTTCCGGTTTTGAGTATATGCCATTGCAGGGAACAAAGTGCATCTCTTGATTTTCCGGTGCATTCGTTGATCGCCTCAGACCGTTACTATTTCGTCCTAAGCTCTGGCTATTTATCTCACGGTTTCTGCTAATAAATAATTTGCCCATATATCCTCCATATTTTTTGACTCAATTAATGCGCCAAGAATTTTTAAACATTAACCTGAGTTTCCCATTGCCTGCGCAAAGAAGAGACGAAAACGAGGCTAACACTATCGTTTTTCCTTATCAAAGCAAGGGTACCTATTGTCTAATAATAGTCGCCATGCTGTAGTGCCATGTGCCTAAAAAATGAGGAACTCAGGTTAGACCAAATGCGCCATAAATTATATTCTATTTTTTATAAAAATTTGATCTATTCATAGAAAACACTTAAATGGATATAACGCAGTCAGCACCCAAAAATTGATGCCAACATCCTGTGCTAATGAGTTAGCAGATCTGATAATGAATATAAATTCATGGGTTCTTTACCAGAAGCCTCTTTTTAATAAATTCGATCAGATTATCCATTACGCAGATACCGAGAAATTGTGCTGTGGAATCGATCTTAATCGTCTTCTGTACTAGGATCGTCATATTCCTCGTTCGAATTATCACTAATGCTTGAATCTAATTCCTCCAATATATTAGCCCCAAAATCTGGCCCAAGGTAATAACGTTCCGGATCCCTTTCGGCATCAGACAGATAATTTCGCGTTCTATCTGCCATACCGATTAATCTTTTGGCCTCTTCAAAATCAGACATAAAATTCGGCTCATAATCACTCAGATCAATTGCCAAACGATTTAAGTCCCGGACACATTCGTCCCAGTCCATATCTTCATTCCCAGCTCCTTTGATTTCTTCGGCCGATATGTCCTCTTTCTCATCGTTTTTATTATCTGTTCTCATACGTTGAATTCGAGTAGTTTCAGT
>RPOO01000100.1 GCA_003857025.1 Methanothrix sp. | reverse complement strand
CCTACATTGGCAACTGGGAACGTCTCTTGGCTCATGATTGGAACTCCACGATTATCCTTCTCTTCCGTATCCTTCCATTAATTATGATCCAAGATAGCTAAAAGACTTGCGTTAGCGGCTATCCAGCCAATATGTACGCGGCAATAGGTACTTATTGGATGCTATACTAAATTTATGTCATGCCTGAGAAGGATATGCTGATAATATGGCCCATTTACTTTGATGCCGATCGCTCCCGCAGCGAAGGCAGAATGGTCTCCAAGCAGGATGCCGTCCACGGGCCTACTCTGGATCTCGTAATTACCGCAGCCATCAAATCCGGGTTCAAGCCGGAGATCGAGCGGGAGAAGAAGCATCCTAAGATCTGGCATGAGGAAGGGACATCCGGAAGAATCCTGGTCCAAAAGAGAGGGCCGAAATCAGTGGTCTTGAAGAGAATTGCCGGATCGCTCAAGCAGAAGTGGAAGAGAAAGTGAGATCACTCGCATTGCTTCGATTTCCCAGTATGAATTTATGAAGCCAAACATGAATCCTGGCATGAGTGGCCCTGAAGTGCATAATCCAATGGGCGAGCGGATCGGATGGATAAATCAGATCCGTTAAATTTTCAAGAGATTCTGGATGCAAAACGCCTCGAAGAAGTATCAAGAGACGTGGTTTGGCAGAATTTCGAGAGATTGACTGCGTTTATCTTTGAAGAGAATGGTTTTCAGGTGTTGATAAATACTGTAAAAACGTCATGCAAAAGGCGAAGGCAGTATGACGTCATTGCCAGGAAAAGCCACAAAACTTTTTTGGTCGAATGCAAGAAATGGTCTGGCAATCGATACCGGCTTTCGGCCCTAAAAGCTGCTATAGAAAAGCACATCGAGAGGACTTTGTTTTATGAAAACGTGACTAATGAAGACGCAACACCGATAATAGTCACGCTCATCGAAGAAGAGATTCAGTTTTACGAAGGAATTCCCGTAATTCCCATCCTTAAACTCAACTCATTTTTGAATGAGATTGACAAAACTGGATTTTATTGAAATATAATTACTAATGTGTATGATTACTGATATATAATTATTGCGACAAACAACTACTGCGTTAATAAATTTCCGAATTGATAAAAAAAGAAATGATCAGAAAAATCATCGTTCCTGAAGAGTTTCGTACTCCTTCACGATCTCTCTTCCTACCACTACCTCATCGATGCTATGAACCGCAGCGCCGAATTTTCTTATGACTTCTTCCACGCCGTCATAATCGATATTCTCGCCTTGGATGGTGGCCTTGACGGACTCCGTTTGCTGATCAACCTCGTCGAGGCTCAGGTTCACTCCCGTCACTCCGTTCACTTTGGCAAGTCCTGTGGCAAGGTCAAGGATGGTGGGAACGTGCGGCTTCAGGACATCCAGGACCAGTCGCCGAATCATCGTGTTGCTCATTTGTCCAAATCTCTGGTGCATTTCAGTTCTACCTTAAGATTCTATTATGCCTTAAGATTCGATTCCTAAATGGAGGGCAGGATGTAATTAACTTTTTGCATGATCCGTTTTCGGCTCTGGATATGCGGCAAATTTGCGGGGTGGGGCGGATTTAGGTCGCGTATGTGATCTACTGAAAAGAGATAACAAATGACGTAACCGATGCAAACTGCCGAAATGAATCACATGCATTCGATTCCCATGATGATTTTCAGTAGCCTTAACCCACGACCCGGATTTATGCCTGCTAGGAATCCGGTCGAGCATGAATCACGCGTGATCGAGCAGTATGGGCGGGGCCCGCTCGTTGGCAGCTCCGGGGATGCCGTCTGTCCGCTCGGCGGCTCTCGCTGAAATAGGGGCGGAATTCTATGCATTACTTCTCCGTGAAAAGCTGACGGATCAAGAGCGCATCCAACCCATGAGCGGCTGAAAAGCACATATTATTTAAGAGATTTTTGGTCTCTCTGTTTTGGATTACGAGATTTTTCAGAGAAGAGATTGATGGTCTCCTACAGGGATAATTTTCTAATTATGTACCCATAAATGTATAAATAAGCACTCCATTTCGTCATAGATTAGTGCAGCAATTACGGTTGCGCTAATCCAGAATCGGGAGAGATCTATGGTGAAGTATAAATTACTAATTGCTTCCCTGCTCTTGACTGCTCTTCTTGTGGGGCCTGTCATCGCAGCAGGTATAAATTCGTCAGACATGGACAAATACATTCAGATCATTAAACATGGAAACAGCACGGTCAGAGAAGAGACCGTCAATCTCCTGAAGGAGTATATAACCGATATCACAGGTGGAGACAAGCCCTTATCTCCTCTCATGATTGAAAAACACCACAACTACCTGGCTTCGATTAATTTTAGCTGGCTGGACAACGAGTCTCTTGGCGAGCAACTTGACAAAGGGAACATTGCCGGAGGAGAGGTTGGCAAGCTAAAAGCCGCTTTAAATAAAGACGGCTTCACAGTCCAGCAAGGAATGCTTAAGAACATAAAGATCTTCGATCTGGTGAACCAGGGAGTCCTCTTCACTGCTCAGGCCAATAATCCCAGCACGCCGTATAAAGGATTTATTTTGCCGCGTGCTCCAGGACAGACATCGATAAATGCGTTTTCTGACCCGGCGAACTTCTCAGTGACCTACAGACTTCGTCCCGATGAGGCAGTTATCTTCGTAGGCCGCACGCCGCCTTCATGCAAATACTTCAGCTACCAATCCTTCCTGGTCCTAAAATACGATCAAGAGCAGAATATTTTCAGGAAGATATTCGCCAACATGGGAGATACAATTAACAAATATTACATAAAAACCGGCGGCGCACCCAATGCAACCGAGGGCAATCCCTTCGACCAGCCTGTAGTCATCATTGTAACTGCAGACAATGGCACTGCCAACCGGGTCCTCGAAGCAGTCCAATCAGCCGGATATCCAGAGGATATAGTGAATATTGAGACCCTTTCATCCCAGATAGCGAAGATGGGCCTGGAGGAAGGATCGGACTCATTTATGTTCCTCAATAGAATGGCGTTCTTCGAGGATGAAGCGGCAGGCAATAATTATATGGGCAATGCCCCGGGCGTCGTATTCCGCTTGACGCCGAATAATACGTCGAGCCTTGATCCTTATCCCGTGCCCGAATTGAGGGTTAGAGGAACTGGAAATGCCTCCGAGATGCAGCTCCTTGGTGCCGTCTCTGAACTGCGCCAGGCCATCCTCGACAAATACAACAGCTCAAATGCCACAGAATTGACAACCAGCCTCTGGCTGACGGAAGGCTATGATGCCCTCCAGAGAAATATCAACGTCTACGGGCCGACAAGAGATACATCTTACCTCAACTCCACGCCATTCGTTCTGGGCAACAATTCCAGCGATTTCCTGATCGTCTACGGCGTCAATCATGCCGCCTGGGGCAAGGCCATCTATTGCAACTTCGGCGTCTATGGAATGAGCCTGAAGAACGGAGTAGTGGCAGTTGATGACTCAAAGCTGGAAGGAACGGCAGAAGAATACCTTCCAAATAATCCCATGGCCAAATACCTCTACGTCTGGAAGGTTTCCCGCCACTGTGACGGCGACAAACATTGCTCAGAGGTTCCCACGGGACCGGGCGCTTATGGAATCGGCTTTAACAAAGAAGCATTTGTAGGATTCCGCGCCTACATCGAGAATCAGACCAAAGTGGGGCCTTCGAATACAGAGATGGTTTATGATCAGGTGATCAAGTTCTCTGCATAAATTCCGGGGCATAAGATTTTCTTGATGTCGGAGGCGCTAAAAAAGTGCCTCCGATTATTATTTTTTCGGATCCCGGAAGGCAGCGGGCAAGGGTGCCCGTTTTGATGCAAAAATAGCTGAAATTTCGCTTAAAACGATCAGCCAAGCAGGATACTTGGTGACGAAATAATAGGAGAGGGCAGATGATTGCCCCCACCGTTTTCTTGACGTTTTCGTTTTCATGCGAAACGGGTTTAGGGAAGGATAATATTAAACCCGGAATTGAACACATCAAGCATCCCGATAAACCGCTCAAACACAGAGGCGTCTCCGGTAGTAATCACATCTGCCAGAGGGACCGATGGGTTAAGCGCCAGTTGTTCAAGAGTCTTACGGGGCATATAGACAGTAACATTTGCGTCTGCCGAAGATTCATTCAACCAGTATTCAAGTACACTATTCTTCACCTGAATTAGTGCTATGTCGGTTGTATTGTTAATATCCAGGTTCATCTTGAAATCTTCCCCATCCGATTTTGTGCCATTGAGCCTGACTGCAAGATAATCCAGCAGCTCACTTAAAGACATTGCAGACATTACATCTGCAGATATCATCGTGTTTCCTTGTACCGGTTTGGTGCTGCGAAGTTCCTGGGCCCCAACCAGGTATGCATTACGTGCAGGACCTGATTCTGCCTGATATCCGAGCTGTTCGAGAGCTGCAGCCTCCATCTTCCTGGCTTCCATATTGGTTGGATCTGCAAAGACGAGATAATTGGCGATGGATGCTACCAGTTCATACCGTCCAGCATCATAGTCTTTGGCAAGTTTCGGCAGGACGACATCTGCTCCTCCCATGTACTCGGTGATATTCCGGGCAAACTCCTCAGGAGGAAGCCTCTGCAGATTAATGGGATTTGCATCATAAAATCCAAGATACTTCTGGTATGTTGCTTTCACACCCATGTAGATCTGGCCGTAAAACCCGTGAGTGTACCAGTATTCCTGCAAGGACTCGGGAAGAACGATCATATTCGAGATCTCATCCATGGTATAGCCCTTGTTCATGAGATTCAGCGTCTGGTCATTGATATACTTGTACATGTCACGCTGGTTTTCCAGGAGTTCTATAACCTTGTCATTCCCAAACCTCGGCCAGTTATGGGCGGTAAACACCACATCAGCCTTATCGCCGTACAACTGCCTTGCTTCGTCAAGGAATTTGGCCCAAGAAAGCGGATCTCTGACCTGTGCTCCGCGAAGGGTCAGGATGTTATGGAGCGTCCCTACGCAGTTCTCTGCCATGAAAAGTGCCTTAAGATCCGGGAACCAGATGTTAATCTCAACCGGAGCTTCAGTATTTGTGTTATACTGGAACTCCATCTTGACTCCGTCAATGGTCAGTGTCTGACCTGTCCTGTTAATATTAATCGTGGGTGCAATGAGTGATGCTCTCCCAACTGCGGGATATTTGCCAAGACCGTTATCGACAAGACCTTTCTCATCACGGGGAAGGGGCAGTCCGTACATGTATGTGGCCCGCCGCTGCATTGCAGTTCCGGCATATACGTTCTCGCTGACTGCATGCTCCATGAAACCCTCAGGCGCAATTATCTCGACGTCGCCGGAAGCAACGTCCTCATCAGTGACTACTCCTTTCACGCCCTGATAATGGTCTACATGAGGATGTGAATAAATGACTGCCTTCACCGGATAATATCCTAATGTCCTGTTTACCAGGCTCATTGCAGCCCTTGCAGTCTCAACCGAATTCATGGGATCAATGACTATCCAGCCGGTTTTACCCCTAATGAGGCTCATTGTTGTTATATCGTATCCTCTGACCTGGTAAATCCCTGGGACGACTTCGAATAACCCGTTAATGTTATTCAATCGAGCATGCCTGCATAGAAGTGGATTTATCGTGTCGGGGCAGGTCCCATTATCCAGGAATGAAAATGCTTCCATATTCCAGGAGGTATAATTTGGGTAATCAGAGGGGATAATCAGTGGATCATCGGTTGCGATAAATCCCTGATTGGCAAAACGGAAGTCTTCCTCATTATTATTCCATGCGGGAGTATCGTTTGCCAACAGGTTGGCTGCAATGGTGTATTCAGTTGCATTGTTCCTAATAGTGTTACTGGATGCCCCACCAGCGACCGAAATTTCGCTGCAATATACTCCCGGTATTACTGCTATCATTATTATGGCAGCTATTAGGAGTTCCTTTAAACATATTTTCATCTTATTTCCCTCCAGTTCCTTCTCATTCAGACCCTAAAAATTTCTCTGATTTATATGTAATAATTTTGCCGGCATTTTTCCAGATAGTAAGAAAAATTGGCTTATAATTTGCTTAATTTTTGGCATCAAAATCATTTTTGAGCAAATCCCCTCCATAAAACGTATTTGTAATATTACTATTTAAGTTTGATTTTTTGCATCACACCTATGATAGATTTGATGAACGACATGGCGAAAAATCAGATCCGTGCTCCTTGTCCAGCAGCCTGGGGAGCGTGGATGCCTGCCAGAAATTCGGTAGAGCGTGAATCACCTGTAATCGAGCGAAATGGCCGGGGAACTCGTTGTTGGCATCTAGTGTGGATGCTGGCGACTCGATAGGCGGTTCTCGATGCGGCCCCGAGCTTGCTCGCCGGGTGGCCGATCATGGGCCAGGATGCCTTCTAGCCTGGCGCTCTAGGAACGCTAGAAAGATGCCATCGATATCTATAACCACACTGGTTTGAAGAATCCAAATGGAGCGTACCGTGCGGCCCATATCGCAATTGGCGATCTAATAGACATCGCCCCTATCATCAAGCTTCAGAATAAGAATCATTTGGCTTAACTCATCGACTTCATAAATAAGCCTGTATTCGCCAAGTCTCACCCTGAATCTTGTTTGATGGCCTTTGCACTTCTTGATTTCAAAATTGGTCGATGAAATATCAATAAATCTAGCTCTTGATGGGTATGGATTTTCGCTCAAGTGGTCAATTAGTTTCCCGACTTTTTTTTGATGAGAGCGAGGAAGCGATGATAGAAAAGACCTGATATCCTTGTTTAACCGAACGCGAAAGCTCATAGACCAAGTTCTGCCTTGAGGTCTTCCCAGGATATGCCACACTTGCGAGTATCTTCAGCCAATCGATCCAGCTCCCTTATCTCAGAGGCATCTAATCCTATTTCCTCAATTGCGGATTCCTGGATGACGGCTTTCTCTTTCGCACCAGCCATGGGAAGTACTTCTCGCTGCAGAGCTATAAGGATTGCGAAAAAGCCGTGAAACGGGCAGGGATTATGAACTCCAAAAGAGCGAGAAAGGTTGGGCTCAGGGCGGGGTGGATGCCTGCCAGGAATCAAGTCGAGTTGGAATTCAGGGACGTCTGCATGCCAGTGTGGCCATTTCACTCCTCGTTTCAGCAGCGTTGAGCATATCCGCAAAGAATACTTTCAAATATTATAACATCCTGCAGAATGACGTTTTAAAAATAATGGGGCAGAAACAATGTCGGGGCTTATAGTCCTTCTAGCACTGGTATCATTTCTCATCATAGCGATTCTCTGTGCAGCTGCACTTGTAGCTGCCAAAAAATCTATTACTCAGAGAACCTTACAGGCCGAGATTGTCATCAATGCGCCCGCCACTAATGTATGGAAGGTGCTGATTGACTTTGAAGCATACCCGCAGTGGAATCCATTTATCCGTCAGGTAACCGGGAAGGCCGAACCTGGCGAGAAGCTAACGATTCAGATGCATTTGGGCAATCGTATGATGACGATTAATCCAACCGTTCTTTCTGAGCAACCGCAACGGGAGCTGCGTTGGCTTGGCCACTTTTTCATCCCTGGATTATTCGATGGTGAGCACAGCTTCGTTATCGAGCCGTTGGGGGAGAGAAAGGTGCGTTTTATTCAAAGCGAGGAGTTTAGCGGGCTAATCATACCGTTTTCCAAAACCCTGTTGAACGAGACGGAACAAAACTTCAATGAGATGAACATGGCGCTTAAAGAGCGGGCAGAGCATACAGATTAAAGTGATGTTGGAACCACAGGGATGCCGGCTGCCCGCTAGGCGGCTCCCGTTGCCGTCGCGCTGGCTCGCCCGGCGCGTTATGTCTGCAGGCCGTTTGCCTCAGACAATGCTTCTCAGATAATGCTTAATACTCCGCACTTCCCTTGCCAGAGGTTATATGATTGATCTGCATACTCACACCACCTTCAGCGACGGGGAACTCATACCTAGCGAGTTGGTGCGCCGGGCAGAGGTGTTGGGCTGCACAGCTATCGGCATCACCGATCATGTGGATTACACCAACATCGAGCACGTCTTGAGCTGCGTCGCCAAGGCCGAATATATGGAAGACGTGATGGACATCAAGGTCTTGCCTGGAGTGGAGCTGACTCACGTGCACCCGGCCAGGATTGCGCCCCTGGCGGAATTGGCCCGCAAGCTGGGAGCAAAAGTCATCGTGGTACACGGCGAGACGCCTGTGGAACCCGTTCGGCCCGGCACGAATCGAGCGGCGATCGAAGCCCGCGTGGACATCCTGGCCCATCCCGGATTCATAACCCTGGAAGAGGCGGAACTGGCTAGAGAAAACGGAGTCTGCCTGGAGATAACCGCTCGATCCGGCCACAACATCACCAACGGCCACGTGGTGCGAATGGCAAGCCTCGCCAAGGCAAAAATGGTGGTGGACACGGACACCCACGCGCCGGAGAACCTTATCGACAGCAAGCGTGCCGTTGAGATTGCGATGGGTGCTGGCCTAAATCCAAACGAGGCGAAAAGGATCGTACTTGATCACGCCATCATAAAGGAGCTATTAAAACGCTAAGGAGCAATTAGCGACAATTAGCGAGCCGTTTTCATTTCAGGGGTTGAATAGATAGAGATCGTTGCCATCGACATCTCGGGTCGGCATGAAGAGCAAGGCAAATACCAGATGGTATGCGCCGTGGTCTCGGCCCGCGTATCTCCGATTTTCATCGAAAAGATCAATGTCGTCAGAATTGTTCCGCGCGTGGCGGAAACGGCTGACCTCAATACGGTCGCGGATTTAACCGTCAAAGCCTGTATGTGCCTTCCCGGAATTATTGTGGCGGAATCCGGCGACTTCTACAACCAGGAGATCTGGCGGGTGAAGAGCATTCTCGGTAGGGACTTCAAATATCCCGAGACCCTGGCGGAGAGGACGGCAATTGAGCTTGCTCATCATATCTCCTTGGCAGGACGAAGGCTTATCATTGATCCGAGAGATAGATAGTACCAATGAATGATGACAAGACCGCCGTCCTGCTTTTGCGGGAGAACCCCAGCAAGTCGCCTGATCCCTACAAGATGGTAGAGCTGCGGGGTCTGGCGAATGCTGCCGGGTACAGGGTTTTGGCGGAGATTCACCAGCGTCGGGACCTGGACCATCGTTTTCAGATCGGCAAGGGGAAGATCGCCGAGGCCCTGGGCTACAGCCCGAAGAAGCTGATATTTTATAATGCCCTCAGCCCTGGCCAGGTATTCAACATCCAAAGCGAATTTTCCGCGCAAATCCTCGACCGCTTCAACCTCATCCTGGAGATCTTCGCCACCCGCGCCGCCACACGCGAGGCCAAGCTGCAGGTGGAACTGGCTACCCTCACCTATGATGCGCCCCAGGTGCGCAATGCTCTGGCTCTCCAGAAGACGGGCGAGCAGCCGGGTTTCTGCGGCGCGGGCGCTTACGATCAGTCGATGTACCACGACATCCGCAAACGGATGGCCAAGATTCGCACGGAGCTAAAAGAGGTGGAGATGATGGGCGAGGACAGGCGGCAGAGGCGCAGGGAGATGGGCTTCGACCTGGTGGCCCTGGCCGGCTATACCAACGCAGGAAAGTCCACGCTGCTCAATTCCCTCACCGGCTCGGTCGTGACGGCCAAGGACCAACCGTTCACCACCCTCTCGCCGACCACAAGGGCGCTGGAGATCAAGGGCCACAAGATCCTGCTCACGGATACGGTGGGCTTCATCGATGATCTGCCCCACTTTCTGATCAAGGCATTTCAATCCACGCTATCCGAGATCTCCCATGCGGATCTGGTTCTCCTGGTAGCGGACATGAAGGACTCGCCGGAAATATTGAGGCGCAAGCTGCTAGCCTCGCATAAGGCCCTCTGGGACTGCGGCGTCACCGCTCCCATGATCACTATCCTCAACAAGGCTGACGGGCTCGATGAGAGTGAGGCCGCCGCAAAAATGGAGAGCATCGAGGATCTGGCTCCCAATCCAGTCCTGGCGTCCGCCTCATCCGGCCAGGGGCTGGAAGAGCTGCAAGAGCGCATCTATGAGCAGCTTCAGCCGTTGCAGGAGTATCAGATCAGGATGCCCTACACCCCGGAAAGCTTAAGCGAGCTTTCCCGGCTCTACGAGACGGCTGAGCTGCTACAGGTCAGCTACGGAGAGGAACTCGTAATAAGGCTGCGAGGCAAGAAAGAAGCAATGGCAAAGATACAGGGAGCGAGCCTGTCTGAGATGTCAACCGAATAATAACCGCAGCCATAACCGCGACCATAACAACAACCATAACCGCAACTGATTTCATGCCTGAAATTTTGCGAGAGCACTTCCAGCTCAAAGAGACCATCGTCACCATTTCCGCCCGCGAGCAATGCCACATCGAAACGGCGAAACGATCCATCCGGGAGCAGCGCAAGCTTCTGGAGGATTTTATCCGCACAGATCCGTTTTTTATGATCACTCTGGAACCATACGATCTTCAAGCGGATGATGAGGATTGTGCGCCCGAGATCGTGAAGCAGATGATACGCTGCAGCGCGACTTTCGGCATTGGCCCCATGGCTGCCGTGGCGGGCGTGATCGCCAAGTACGCCGTGCAGGCGATGATGGAAGCGGGAGCGGCCTATGCCGTGGTCGATAACGGCGGGGACATTTCGCTCCTGAATGATGAGCCGATCGTAGTAGGAATATATGCCGGAGCCTCGCCCATCCGGGATCT
>RPOO01000099.1 GCA_003857025.1 Methanothrix sp. | reverse complement strand
TGGCTGCAACAATCAGCTCATTGCTGCCTCTGGCATATGTTAGAGAGAAAAGCACTGCGGAAACCGCAGGTATGGGCAGCCAGCTCCAGGTCTATAAATCCATATTCCGATCGAAGACAGTCCGGACAATGGTCCTTTTTTACTGCCTTTACGGGATAGGATGGGGCACATCCTTGCCCTATTTCAATGTATATTTCGATGTGGTGCTGGGCGCTAATGCCAACCAGATAGGCATTATTTTCTCCATATCGCAACTCTTCATGATGCTCGGATATTTCTTGGTGCCCATTCTCACAGAAAGGATGGGAAAGATCAAGCTGGCATCCTCATTGCAGATATTATCCATACCATTCCTATTGATGTTCACTTTTGCCGGCAGCCTGCTTATCGCCACCATTGGATTTGTAATGAGATATATGCTTATGAATATGGCAAACCCCATATTGAATAGTTTCAAGCTGGAAATAGTGAGCAAGGAGGAAAGGGCGTTAATAAATAGCATAATGTGGATGGCCTGTTATACATTTGTGGGGATTGGAACCTACGCAGGAGGACTGATGATGGCGGCAGGAAAAAACAGTATGCCGTTCTTAATCACAAGCATATTTTATGCGGTAACTGCTATATTTTATTATATTTGCTTCAATAAGCTTGAAAAAACTACAATGGCATAAATGAACTTAATATTTAATATTTTGCGTGAATTTTAGCGATGTCTCAATTGGAGACAATTGTGGAAAAAGTGAATTGATGCAGAGGGCTTCGTCGCAAACGGGTGGATGCAAGGCGAAGTGCTCCCGTAGGAATAGGGGAATATAAAAGGGCCGTGCTGGCTTATTCAGAAAACGTTGATTACGCTTATTCCTTATCCATTCGAAGCCGATCTTTTAATATTATGAATATTGATAATTAGGATATTTATTGCTACATTAACCACAATCCTTATGAATAATTAGTCCTATCACTGTTGAACTGCGATGCAAACTCTGAGGTAGCTAAAAAGAATGGATGATCGGATGGCATACACAATACCGGCATGAGTTGCAGTGCAAAACAAGACGGCAAAATTGAAAAAATATATTCGGAAGACTGAATAATTTAAAACACAGGAAAAATTGAAAATAAGGAGGGAAAAACTGATGAATTATAAAGGACTTTGGGACGGAAGTCCGCAATTGTCAAAGATAGCAAGCAGGAATGTGATGCTCGTTCAACTTGTCCTGGCCCTATTCCTGGGCAGTCTCCTTGTGGGCGTTTGCGCAGGAGAAGACTCTGTATTGAAAATGGCATCGCCTTGGGAGCCAAAATCGCTGGACCCCGTTGTTTATAGTTTAAATATAGAAATTGCTGAACCATTACTTAGCGTGGACTCTGAAGGAAAATTGTCGCCTAAGCTTGCCAAGTCCTGGGACGTCTCTGAGGACGGCTTGACATGGACTTTTCACCTCAGAGACGATGTCAAATTCCACGACGGAACTCCATTCACGGCAGACGCTGCAAAGGCCAGTTTGGAGAGGACCTTCAGAAAATCAGCAGAATATTCGTCCGTTAAAACATTCCCGATAGAATCCGTAAAAGCTGCCGACAAGTACACTCTCATAATAACCACATCGCGGCCATTTGCACCTTTGGCCGGCTACCTGTCGAAGGATGCAACCGATATACTCGCTGCATCGTCGTTAAACGATAAGGATGAGGTCATCAAGCCTGTGGGGACCGGCCCCTTCAAGTTCGATTCCTGGGTGCCGAAGGAAAGCATGACCGCGGTCAGGTTTGACGATTATTGGGGAACCAAGGCCAAGATGGAGAAAGTGATATTCCAGTGCGTTCCTGAAGAAAAAACAAGGGAGAGCATGTTGAGAGCCGGTGATGCAGATATTATCGGGACTTTATCACCCGCTCTGTCTCTGAAGCTGGCCAAAGACCCCGACTTCACAATTTACACCCAAAAAGAGATGGGCCGAGTACGTCATATATTGTTCAATACTAACAAGCAGCCTCTGGACGACGTTAGGGTGCGAAAAGCGATAAGCATGGCTGTAGACCGCGACCTGATATGCAAATCCCTTCTGGAAGGAGTAGATGAAACCGCAGCAGCTCCATTTTCTCCAGACCTCTACTGGGCAAACAAGAACCTCGAAATGCCTTCCTTCGATCCGGAGAAGGCCAAGGCCCTGCTGGAAGAGGCCAGTTGGACTGATACAGATAACGACGGCATAAGAGAAAAAGACGGCAAGAAACTCGAGATTGCTCTGTTCACTTACACCAGCAGGCCTGAACTACCCTCTATTGCAGAGGCGTTGAAAGATCAACTGGGAAAAGTGGGAATAAAGATAAAAATCACAATTCTGGATAATTCTGCCGTGATGGAGCAAGCCAAGGGAGGAAAGGTCGATATGTATCTGGTGTCAATAAATGCTCTGTTGAACCGAGATCCCGATACATGGGCCAGTTATTTCACGCCTGCATCTTACTATTACGACTGCATGAACTATGCTCCGGAAGATGTGGTCAGTCTGATTCAGAAAGGAAGAGAAACTATGGACACAGAGAAGCGAAAAGAGATTTATGACCAGCTTCAGGAGAAGATACTGGAAGATGCTCCGGTGGCATATTTGACCTACTATAGCGGCATCTCCGCAACAAGGTCCAATGTGCATGGTTATGAGTTGAGCTTGATCGGCGAACACCACCTTGAGAATGTCTACAAAGAGTAGTATGCAGTGAGCAGATCTTCCGGCTGAGCGGGTGGGGTGATTCCCCACCCATCATCCGGCGGATGAGATATCTGAGATCGGGCAGATGCAATCTTTGAGTGATTGATTGGAATGCTATCTTCAAGCCTATTTCAAAGGATGAAGCACTGCTGGTTCTCCATGAGCACAAACGAATTCAAAATAGGCAAACTGAAAGTCCAGCCCGATCGGCAGAGGTAAGATATGTGGATGCTCATCACCAGACGAATCCTTGCAGCGATCTTAACCATATCCTTCCTTTCATTATTTGTATTCTCCTTTCTCTATCTCGTTCCGGGTGATCCTGCCGAACGCATACTGCAGGCAAGAATGAACGGGGAGCTTCCATCATCCCGGGAGACAGTCGGAGTGCTGAAACATGATATGGGGCTCGACGTTCCTTCCTACGTATTGTATTTGAAATGGACCGAAGGAGTCTTGCATGGCGATCTGGGGTATTCTTACATCACGCGCAGGCCTGCTGCAACCATTCTCTACGAATCCCTCCAGGCCACTGCGGAACTTGTATTCGTTTCTATATCCATAGTCGTCATTTTTGGACTGTCCTTAGGCATGCTTGCCGCCTGGAAAGAGGATTCCAGAATCGACAATTTGCTCAGCTACTTGGCCATTCTTGGAGTCTCCATACCCAGCTATGTTATCGCCTTCGTCAGCATCCTTGTATTTGCCGTTGGCCTTCATATTCTCCCGGTTGCTGGCCGCAGCGGTATGCAGTCTATGCTCATGCCGGCTGTCTCCCTGTCGATCGGTGGACTGGCTATGTTGATGCGCATGACCAGGTACGATATGCTTGCGGAGATGAGGCAGGACTACGTTCTGGCAGCCAAGGCCAAGGGGCTGAGCGAGGCCAGGATCTTCATCAAGCATATCTTCAGAAATTCGCTTCCTCCTTTAATTACCTATATCGGGCTGGAGCTGGGTGGGCTCTTCAGCGGGGCGGTCATTATCGAAAATGTCTTCGCATGGCCGGGCATAGGCAGGCTCCTGGTGGATTCCGTGCAGTCAGGCGACGTTCCTATGGTCCAAGCATGCGTTTTATTGATCGGCGTGATTTTCATTTGCATAAATATCATTGTGGACATCCTCTACACTTACATCGATCCAAGGATAAAGCCAGAAGGGATTTTGTAGATATGCGCTCACGAATTTTTAAGGTCTTAAAAGAAAAAGCCCATGATAATAAGAAAATAATCATGGGATTCACGATCATTGCGATCATGGTGTTCATCGCGCTTTTTGCACCCCTGATCGCCCCGCACAATCCCGAATCAATAGACTTAACTAATCGTGTTGCAGCCCCAACGCAGGAATATCCTCTTGGGACCGACCATTTGGGCAGATGTCAGATGAGCATGCTCGTCTTCGGATTGAGGATCTCTCTGGTTATAGCAGCGACGATCCTGTTTGTCAGAGTGATTTTGGGCGCTACATTGGGGCTTATCGCAGGATATTTTGGCGGCAGCCTCGACCAGTTGATTTCCAGAATCATAGATTTCGAACTCGTATTTCCGGATATGGTTCTGGCGCTGGTATTGGTCGGCACGTTGGGACCGGGGCTTCCCAACCTCATGCTGGCATTGTCCATTGTGGGATGGTCGAAGTATGCCAGAATCATCCGAAGCACTGTGATCTCGGTTAAAGAGAAGGGATTTATTGAAAGTGCTCGGGCGCTGGGAGTAAGCGAGACTTACATAATGCAGCGACATATCCTGCCCAATTCTATTACACCATTAATACCTGTGATGACCCTCGGCCTGGGGGGCCTGCTCCTCAGCGTCAGTGGATTGAGCTTCATCGGACTTGGTGTGGAGCCCGGAACCCCAGAGCTAGGAATGATGATAAAGAGCGGCTTCGAGGTCTTTCCCAGTCACCCCCAACTGGTGTTAGTGCCTTCTTTGATGATAATCGCATGCGTGACAGGATTTACCTTATTGGGCGATGGTTTGAGTGACTTATTTGACCCTAGAAAAAGCAGCTCTTTCATAGCTTCTTGCTTATAAGGTTCTATTGAATCTTGTGGTGATGGTCTGGCAAAACAGCATCAAACGGCCTCTGAAATGTTGTACAACCACAGGATGCAACAGCACAGCATTTTGCATAGAAAGGATGGCTGGAAGACGGTGAGCAAACGGAGTGTAGCATTAAACCGTCTCCTAGCCGCGTGGATGTTTTTATATCATCGATCCGCTTTCTTACGACTCTTCATCCAATCCACAAAGCCGGCAACGATGGTGCCATTTAGGCTCCGCCATGAACTGAACGGGATTCTCGCTGGCGTAGTTGCCCGCATTCATCTTTCGGATGAATTTTTGCGCATCTGCGGCGGGCATGTTCGCGGGCTTGAGCCTTCCTACCTCGCGCCCATGAATGCCGAATCGTCCAACAGTCTTGTCGATGGCCACAACAGCGTACTCCGGCAAATCCTCGCTTTCGCCATCGTTCAAGTATAACAGCTTCTCGTGATAAAAGCTGTAGCAAAGAGGCCACTTGTGGTCAAACAATGCACCGACAAGATCGTCTTCGCTCTCGACCTTCTTGAAAGAGAATGCGCGGTCAGGATGATTCATCGTAAATCACCTCTTCTTCCTCCTTGCATCATTGGCACCAAATTTTTTCTTTTCTCAGTCATCATATCCCTCCCGTTGAGAGATCAATGCCTCACATAGGATTCATAGCAGATCCCGCATGAAGCCGACAAACCACTTTTCATACTAAATTCATATATAGGTTTATAATTTATGAACTTTTCGCTCAAAGTTATGTATATGCAGAATCTTCTCAAAGTTCATTTTATCAATCCTCTTAATTTCGAAATTCGTCATAAGATTTAACATTTATTATTTTAATATTCATAATTAATATTGTGATGGATCATGTCATATCTCTTTTCGGCGGGATCCAAATTTTTACATTCATGTTATAATTGGCGACAGATTTATTAATACTTATGCTCGAACTAAAAAATTCCATGTCAGGTGTTTGTGTCGTTTCGAGGGATAGAGATTGAAAGAACTGATTGACCATAGGCTAATCCAATTCAGCCAGGGCGCAAAGCGCTGGATGGCCGCAACATTTCTCGCCGGTCTCATCGGATCTGCAGCCAACATCGCTCTGCTCATGCTGGCGGGCCGGATCATTGTGGGCATTTATGGAGGAGTTGCTCTCACCGCCATGTCGGATCTATTCCTGGGAATGCTTCTTGCTGTGGGAATTCGCGCTGCTGCCGAGGCCGCCCGCGATCTGACCGCCCAGCGCTCTGCAGCATCGGTCAAATCTGCCGTTCGCAAGCGCATGGGCTCGCATCTCTTCGACCTCGGACCGGCATTCCTGGAGAACCGGAACACAGGTGCCCTGACGACCACCATGGTAGACGGCATCGAAGCCCTGGATGCCTATGTGGGGCTGTATATCCCCTACATCAGCTTATGCCTGGTCATGCCCCTGCTGCTGTTCATCGGGTTTGCCGTTTATGTGGACCTTGTATCTGCGGTCATCCTCATGGCCTTCGTTCCGCTGGTTCCACTCTCACTTTATTTCTTTACCAATCTTGAAGAATGGAAGGTGGGCAGGAAAGCATGGGAGGCTTACCGGGAATTGAGCGCATATTTCTCTGAGAGCCTGCAAGGCATGACTACCTTGAAGCTTTTTCATCAGGTGGGGGCGAGAGGCGGGAGGCTGCATGAGAGATCAGTGAACCTGGAGTCTGCTCTTGTGCAAAGCTTGCGTCTCTACTTCGGGGCGAGCTTTGTCTCAGAGGTGGTCCCCGTCCTCGGTTATTCGATTTCAATGATCGTTGCCTCCTTCCGGCTAAGCCAGGGAACCCTGCAACTGGATAAGCTGGTAATGATTCTGCTCCTGGGGTCGCTCTTTTATGAGCATGTCAGCCACCTCTTGCTTTATCATCACTACAGCCTGCTCGGAAAGCGATCCGCAGACTCCATATTCGAGATCCTGAGCAGGGAGCCGAAAGTGAAGAACACGGCAACCGGAGCGCTGCGGTCATTGCCGTCGAACATCGAATTCGAAAGGGTATCGTTTGCCTATCGTGAGGTGGACGGAGAAGAGAGAGCCGTTCTCAAAGACATCTCCTTTGAAGTTCCTCCCGGATCGACCGTGGCTCTGGTTGGAGCAACCGGTGCCGGAAAGAGCACTGTAATCGATCTACTGTATCGTTTCCATGATCCGCAGAAGGGAACCGTCTCACTGGGCTACCGGGATATTCGCACCCTTCCTCTGGATTTTCTGCGGTCCAGAATGGCCCTGGTGGCTCAGGAAGCATACTTGTTCTACGATACCGTTGAGCAAAATCTGCTCCTGGGAAAGCCGTCTGCCACGAATGAGGAGCTGATCGAAGCCGCCCGGGCTGCCAATGCCCATGAATTCATCATGGCGCTGCCGCAAGGCTACCAGACCATCATCGGCGAGAGAGGCGTGCGCCTGAGCGGGGGAGAGAGGCAGAGGATCGCCATCGCCAGAGCACTGCTGAAAGGAGCGCCGATACTGCTCCTTGATGAGCCCACATCGAATGTGGATGCAGAGAATGAGTCCTCAATCCAAATGGCCCTGGAGAGGCTCTGCAAAGATCGCACTGTGCTAATCATTGCCCACCGTCTCAGCACCGTTCGAAATGCCGACAAAATACTGGTGATGCACAAGGGAAAGATCGCCGAGTCCGGAACCCATGAGGAGCTGCTGGCCAAGAGAGGCATCTATTTTGGCCTGGTCCGGGCCCAGAATCCCGGCAGTATGACAACGCCAAAGGCCGCATTCGATCGGGCGGACACGGCAATGCAGAAGGCGGCTGTAGCCGGTGAGGTGAAAGCATGATGGAAAAGGGGTCCAGCAAGATGAAGTGGATGGAAAGGCTGGGCATTTTCGGCCATGATTCAATGATGCTCCGCCTGCTCAGCCCGATCCGGCCTCATCTGGGGCTGATGAGCCTCGCCATCCTCTCCGAGGTTCTAAGACAGATCTCAGGCATCGGCGTGGCGGTTATTGGTGCATTTCTCTTTGCCCGGGCAGTAGCGGGCACGCCCACTCCCGAGCTTTACCCTCTGGCCGCAGGAATGATCCTTCTGGGCCTTGCCAGAGGAGCGTTCGGCTATCTGGGGCCCTATCTGGCCCATGTTGCCGCCTACCGAATTCTCGTCTCTTTGCGAGATCGGTTCTACAGGATTTTGGAGCCTCTGGCACCAGGCAGGCTTTCCACGATGCGAACAGGAGATATCGTATCCACGGCAGTGTCGGATATAGAGATGCTGGAACTCTTTTTCGCCCATACCGCAGGTCCGACGATGGTGGCGATCGTGGTTCCCATCCTGGCATTTTCCGCTCTTGCAGCCATAAATCTGCGTGTAGCAGAAGTGCTGCTGGTCTTCCTGATAATGCTGGCTCTCATGCCGCGCTTTGCTTTCTGGATAGGCAGGGCTCTCGGAGAGGACCTGAGAGCAAAACTTGCCCTGCTCAATGCCCAGGTCTTAGACAGCCTCCAGGGAATGAGGGAGATCTTGGCCTTCGGCTACAGGGATGAGAGGCTGGCGGAGCTTTCTCGGAACTCGGAAACACTTCTCGGCCTTCAGGCGAGACAGGCTCGCAATGCGGGCATGCAAGGAGCGATAAGCATAAGCATTGTCTCGGCAGGCATAATCTGCGTCCTCCTCAGTGCATCCATCCAGGTAAGCCAGGGCGCACTCTCCAAGAGCTATCTGCCTGTCTCCGTGATCCTGGCGGGAAGCGTCTTCACGTGCCTGATGAGCGTCGTTGAGACCTCCAAACAGCTCTCCCAGACCTTTGCAGGGGCCAGGAGGCTTTACAAACTCATAGACGAGCAGCCGACGGTCAGAGATGAGCCCGACAGATTTTCTCACGGCGAATCGGAGGCACTTCAAGAGAACGAGAGCAAGACACCTAAGCTGTCTTTTGCATTCGAGAATGTGAGCTTTGGTTATTCTCCCACAGAATCGCAGATCCTGTCAGATTTAAGCTTCCGGGTTCCGGCAGGCTCAACTGTGGCAATGGTGGGAATGAGTGGGGCGGGAAAGAGCACCGTCATAAGCCTTCTCCTGCGTTTTTGGGATCCCAAATCGGGCAGAATTCTGCTGGGAGAACGCGACAGCCGCAGCTATCCACTGGAACGGCTGCGCCTGCAATTTTCCGTCGTATCCCAGGATGTATTTCTTTTCAACGACACCATCCGCGAGAATATCCGAATTGGAAGGAACGACGCCTGCGACCGGGAAGTGGAGACGGCTGCCGCAAGGGCACGCATTCACGAGTTTATTGTATCTCTGCCCAATGGATACAACACATTTGTCGGAGAGCGGGGCATTCGTCTGAGCGGAGGAGAGCGCCAGAGGATCGCCATCGCCAGGGCGCTGCTGAAAGGAGCGCCTATCCTGATCCTGGACGAGGCAACATCCAGCCTTGATGCAGAAAGCGAGAGGGCTATCAAGGATACTTTAGAGAGCGTGCGGGCCGGTCGTACCACCTTCATGATCGCTCACCGGCTGAGCACGGTCATGGATGCGGACCAGATTATAGTCCTGAAGAACGGACATGTGGTGGAGCAGGGTCGGCATGAAGAGCTGTTGGCCTTGCGAGGTGAGTATGCACGGTTGGTGCAAGCGCAAAGCTGCGGCATAGAATGAAGGGCGGCAATCAATGGACTTTGCAGTCCGGAAATTTTGAGCGCTCTCACCTCAGCATACTTTTTAGGCTTGATACGAATTGCGCAATAGGTGCTAAATATAATGGAAAAATACATAAATCATCACACGAACATAATGTATATGGCGAAGATAATTGCATGCAAGGTCGTGCCCTCTATCTAGAATCTCTTCGCCCTTCAGTCGCGAAGCCGTGGGAATTGCATCGCCTGGTTTTTCTAATCCCACGGCCTCCAATATCCTCGGATCTCTCATGGCTATCATCTCAAAATGGGGGACGGAAGCGCTTATCCAAATTTGCCTACAGACTACCGGCGCTCACAATATCCTGATCCTCTTTTTCCAGTCCGAATCCGATAAGCACAAAGCTCAACACCGCCAGAGAAATGCAAATTCCCGGCGGCAGATACCACCACCAGTAGCCATTGAGGAATCCGCCGCGGGAAAATGCATAGTTGAGCATCATGCCCCAGCTCTTCTGCATGGGATCGCCAAGCCCGAGAAAGCTCAATGATGCTTCCGTCAGCATCGCCCCGGCAACAGCCAGGATGAATTTGGCCATGATTACCTGCAGGGTGTTGGGCAGGATGTGCCTGAAGACGATGTAGACATCTCCTGCACCTAAACCCCGGGCAGCCTCCACGAAGGGCATCTCGCGCAGTTGCAGCACCCGCGAGCGAACAACGCGCGCCGTAGATGTCCACCATAGCGCTCCGATTACGATTATGATATTCCAGATGCTGGGGCTGGTGTGTGCGGCAAGGATGATCATGAGCGGCAGAGCCGGTATGATGAGGACGATGTCGGTTAAGCCCATAAGAGCCTCGTCCGCAGCGCCGCGCAGGTAGCCCGAGAAGAGCCCAACCAGAGTGCCGATGGCCACAGAGACGAAGGCAGCGAAGAGGCCAACGAAGAGTGAAATGCGCGTGCCATACACGAGTTCGCTTAAAATGTCCTGCCCGATGTCATTGGTGCCCAAAGGATGCTCAGCACTCGGAAGCAGGAAAGGGCGGCCAGGTTCCCAAGGGTCGAAAGGAGCGATGAAGGGCGCGAATACCGCGAGTAAGAAGAAGAGCGAGAGAAGAGTCAGGCCGATGAGCACCGGCCAGCTAGGCTTTCTTGCACTACGCCTGGCCAGCTCGAAGTTTGCCCTAAACCGGTCATTAAACTCGCTCATGCCGCATTGCCTCCCTGTATCCTGGGGTCTAGCACGGCATAGAGCACATCTGCCAGGAAGTTCGCAGCCAGGACGCATACAGCTATGACTAAGAAGCTGCCGTGCAACAGCGGATAGTCACGGGCCAGCACCGCATCGTAAACCAGAGTTCCCATCCCGCCCCAGGAGAAGACTATCTCCACCAGCAGGGCCCCCGAGACCATGAAGCCGAAG
>RPOO01000098.1 GCA_003857025.1 Methanothrix sp. | reverse complement strand
AGCTGTTCCTTAAAGGAATAAATTCTGATGGACAAATATACCTCGAACTCCAAAAGGACGGAAAATTAGTCGATGAATCATTCTTGGCACCATCAGCATATGGTGCAACGATTTACGATAAAACGTACTTTTACCGCGCTAACGTCGGCTCGCAAAAGAGATTGGTTACCATAGCTGTCCACTTCAGGAGTACCTATAAAGACGAAGAGAGGGCTTTGGCCGTGGTGGATGGAATCTGGCAGATATCCGACACGCCAATCGATGTCCGGGCTGACACCCAATACGGCAAGATGACCATAAGAACTGTCGATGCCACCAATGGCGTCATCACCATGGACAACAAGGACAACGCAATCGTCCTTGCGAAAAAGAGTGATATCGAACTGATGCCTGGTATTCACATCCGAACTGCGAACAATGACACCCTTAGGTATTACATTTACAAGACTGAAACGGTGGGTAAAAACTCTGCATAGGCCAAAGGCCCTTTGAATCCGTCTCCTCTTTTTTTTGCAATCTCAATCTAACATCCTGTTTCAGATCGCAGATGCACTCCATTTACTAGCCTGCATTACAGCAAATATTTTTCGGGTAATATCCTTGAATACATATTTATAGACTTTCAAATAATCCCCAAATTTAGGAGACTATAATCATGAAAAAATCCAACCTGAAGTGGCTCTTGCAAGTAGCCCTTCTATCCGTTTTGATTGTTGCCATCTCGGCAGCCACCGTATCCGCCACTGAAAACCTCACCGTCCACTTCCTGGACGTAGGCCAAGGCGACTCCGAACTCCTGCAGTTCGACGGCAAGAACGTCCTCATCGACGCTGGCACGTCGGACATGGGGCCGAGAGTTGAATCCTATTTGCGAGACCACGGGGTTTCGAGCCTGGATCTATTGGTCGCCACTCACCCGCACGAGGACCACATAGGCGGCCTCATAACCATCCTGAAGGATATCCCTGTCAAGCAGGTCCTCGACAGCGGCCAGACCCACACAGCACCATCCTTCGAAACCTACCTGAACCTCATCGATCAGAAAGGCATCCCATTCGAGACCGCTCAGAGGGGACAGACGATAAACCTCGATCCAAATCTCAAGATTGAGGTCTTGTCCCCGCCCGCGACGCTATTTTCCGACGACCTGAACCAGAACTCCGTCGTCCTCAAAGTCACCTACAACAAGGTGTCCTTCCTGCTGATGGGCGACGCCGGAATCGAGGCGGAAAATAGCCTCCTCTCATCCAGCTACAATCTGGACTCGGATATCCTCAAAGTAGGACACCACGGCAGCTCATCTGCATCCAGTTCTTCCTTCCTGGCAAAAGTAAAGCCCGCTATCAGCATCATCGAAGTCGGCAAAGGCAATGATTACGGCCACCCGACCAAGAAAACTTTGAGCGCTCTGCAAAACACCGGCTCGAAGATCTACAGGACAGATCTCGACGGGGACATCGTTGTAACCACCGATGGCCAGAGCTACACTGTAACCACCGGAAAGCAGCCATTCTGGAACACAGCCAGCACAGCTCCAAAAAGCACCTCTTCTGCCACCACATGGACCAGCGGCGGGACGGCCAGCTCCACCACCGCGACCACGACCGCAGCCCTATCTTCAGATGGGCCTTTCGTGGGATCTGCGAAATCGAACAAGTACCACTACCCAAGCTGCAGCGGGGCTCAGAAGATCAAACCTGCAAACCAAGTGACTTTTTCAAGCTCTGCGGATGCCAGGGCACAAGGATATGTGCCATGCGGGATATGTCATCCACCGTGAGGAACTGAAATGAGAGCTGTTATTGACAGGGTCGAAGGAGAATTTGCGGTCCTTTTGATGGGGGAAAAAGGAGAGATTAGGGTCAACTTTCCTCTCTCTCTGCTTCCTGAAGGCTGCAAGGAAAGCGATGTGCTGAGCATCGCCATCGAGAGGGACGCGCAGGCGACAGATAACGCCAAGGAGAGGACTTCGAGCCTCATGGAGAAGCTGAAGAAGAAGAGCGAGGGGAAGACGGGGATTATACAGGGACCCTGAAGATAAATGAGCTTCAGCGCCTTGATTCCACTTGTGCTATCGATTCCGGGCTTCAGACATCTCCTGTAGCAGCGCCTGCGCATCCCCATGCATACCGGCGAGCTTCTTCGTGATCGGATGCTGCGGCCCGTATTCCTGCTCCGCCAGCCCCTTGATCCGCCAGATGTCGGAGAGGAGCTTGCCGATCTCTTTCGTTATGTACTTGCGGTTTTGCTCGGTCATGGGTCTTGCAGCTTCCGGCAAGTCTCCTAAAATGAACCTCGCATTTTTACTGGCATGTTGCTAAAGTTTGCTTATTCTAATTTTCATATATGAAGAACTTTGCTTCTGCGTGATCTTTTCCACCAAATGTAAATCCTTCTGCTTCGAATCTGTATGCTCCTTTTTCCAATTTTAAGCCTTCTGTTGAAGATTTAAATTGGATAGAGCTGACCGGGCTTAGGCCGGTTTTTATACCTTTTTTTTCAAATTCAATTTTAGCCGTACCTTCATTAACAATTTTAACATTTACTAAACTGTTTCCGTCCAAATTCCATGCCTCGAATTCGAAATCGGTTCCAACGGGACCTTTTTCCGGGAAAACGCCCGCTTTCATCTCAGTTCTCTGCATATTACATCCCACAGTTTTTGATTTATCCAAATGATGTATTGTAGTTAATTTCCAGCCAATATCTGTTTTCTTGATATTTTTGAAGTAGCTCTCAATTGAAATTGTTGTTACATCAGAATCGACCAAACAGTTATAATGACTCTGATCAATTTCACCTGGCTCTATTTCGATTCTTTCTGATGTAGCTGAGCCTCTCCTAATAAATAAATCATCCCCCGGTGGTAATTCTATGGCATAATCGTTTAATGGCATTTCCATTAAACGGCGCATCTTTTCAGTAGGTGGAAGTATTTTTCTTACAATAATTTGCCAAGCAATTGATTTAAGTAACACAGAACCGGTATTTTTTATAGTTACATCTATATTTAAAATAAGTCTATTTTCTGAAATATATAAAACATCTGCATTATGTTCTACACTGGCACGAGGTAATCCTTCGCGTTTTACGTTATATATATTATAAGTCCAATAGCCACCTATAATAATTGCCAAAACAGTAAAAATAGATTGGATACTTGCGGTTATAATCTGAAAGTTTGAAAGGGTTAGGATCTGAGAGGACAAAATTAGGTTCTGAATGTGGGAAAAAATAGCCGTCTCTAAAGCTGTAATAATGCTAGCAAGGTCTAAGAAAATAAGAGCAATACCAAAATAAGGGGTACATGACATATTTTGATCAAATGTGTTTTGCTTTATTGGAATTCATAGTTTGTGCTTCATTCTATGAAATTTGGATATAACTCATCACCAGCTTTTGATAGTCCACCGATAATGAGTTGTTGGGCATGAAAACATTACCAAAAGAACTCATCTGCCTATATGCGTTTATGATGAGCCAATCGAATGCAATCAACTCTTCTTTTGCCAGCGATCCTGGCTGGAAAGTATCGGTCAACTCAATGAAGGTAGACTACCCAGCTTTTTGTCTGCCACAAATACAAATAAATACGCTGCTGCCAAGAAGTGCCTAAGATGGACCACGAATCAATCCTCCGCCTCATCGCCGAACTGCGCCGCCGCCACGGAGAGCTCGAGGGCGTGGAAGCCAAGGCCGCCCACACCGGCACCCCTGCCGACCTCTTCAAGCCGCTCTCCGCCTTCGCCAACCGGCCAGGCGGCGGGGTCCTGCTCTTCGGCCTGGACGAGGACGCCGGCTTCAAGGTCGTGGGCGTGGGCAATCCCCGCAAGTTGCAAGAGGACCTGAGCGGCCTGGCAGCCCAGATGGAGCCGCCCCTGCGCCCCAGCTTCTCTGTGGAGGAGATCGAGGGCGGGACTGTGGTGGCCGTGGAGGTCCCGGAGATCTCCTACGACCTGAAGCCCTGTTACCATCGCCCGCATCGCCTGCAAGAGAGTGAGCCGTTGGTGGGGGAAAGCAAAGGAGCTGAGATATCAGTTCTTCTCATGCTTATTTTTTACTACAAATTCGATATAATCACCTGGGTTAAGGCCTAAAATATCGCGAATAGGCAGCGGCACGACTACTCTTCCCTGTTTATCAAGCTTACCTATTGCAGTTAATTCTTTCATATAATCTCCTATTAAAACCAAATCAATATATAGTCCTTTCTCTAAATGTCATTAAATGGTGCTTAATGGGAAAAAGTTCATATAATAGGGGATAAAGATGATGCTGTAAGCGTAGATCGATGTTGACGAATTGCAATTAGCTAAGCATAAGGAGAAACTCTATTATGGAGACTGCCCTAAAAGGCTCTTTAAAGAGAGAGGCCCAAATAAGCCTCACAGGCACATGTATGAAGAGTATTGAAGAAATCTGCAGCAGTATACAACGCTGCCCAGAAGAGAACCCGAAAGATCTTCTAGTACGAGTGACGGGTAGGTTCTATACGCACAAAATTGTAGGAATGCACCTTATTAATGCGGTTTTGCATACAGCAAGAGTTCAAGACCACTCATCCATCAAAATTGTCGAGCCATTCTGTGGGGATGGTCGCTTAATATGCTGGCTGCTAGAGGCAGCTTCCCAGAGAAGCTGGTTCCAAGATAGATTTTGGGATATCGCCCTATGGGATTGTGACAGCCGCATGCTTGGTGTGGCGAAAGAGAACGTTCTTCAAACAGCTGCTGAGCTTAATGGACATGTGAAAATAAGCATAAATTGTGGTGATTCTTTCCAAATTGCCAGGGACCATTTTGGCGAATTTCCGATCTGCGTCACTAATCCTCCCTGGGAGGTCCTCAAACCAGATCGCCGTGAGCTTAAAGGTTTGAATAAGTCTGATCTTGATGATTATATCCAGATATTGAGATTAAGAGATGACTTTCTCAGACAATCATATACGAGATCTGTTCCCCTTAAGAAGTTCTCTGGCTGGGGTACGAACTTATCTCGATGCGGAGCCGAGGCAGCCCTTAAGCTTACAACACAAGATGGGGTCTGCGGGATAGTTTCACCGGCATCTCTGTTAGCGGATCAAATGTCAGAAAAACTTCGTCGATGGATCTTCGAGGATCATGTAGTTCATGATATTGCCTATTATGCTGCAGAAGCTAAGCTTTTCGAAAAGGTCGATCAACCAAGCATTACGATAGTTGCATCACCTGGTAATCGAAGTGAAAAACCACCAAAGTTTAGTTTCTTTGGTAGGCAGCGCCAAAAGATCGAGCTAAAATTAGATGAGTTAGATTGGAGCCATATCGAGGCAGACAAATACATATTTCCGCTTCAATTTGGCGCAAATCTACTAAAGCTTAATAATAGATGGAGAAACTTACCTTGCTTTGGGGACTTGGAGCAAAGGAACATAGGCGGCTTATGGGCAGGCCGTGAACTTGACGAAACCGATTATAAGCGCTTTATAGGAAATGATGGTGATTACCTATTCGTAAAGGGTAGGATGATCAAGCGCTTTGGAATAGCAGAGATGCCGACAGAATATGTGAGGCCGGATGGTCCTAAGATTCCGAAATCCGCCAATTACTATAGACTTGCTTGGCGGGACGTATCCAGGCCAAATCAGAAGAGACGTATCTATGCAACGATTATTCCCCCTGGATGGGTCACTGGTAATTCCTTAAGCATCGCATACTACAGAGATGGTAATATTAAGCGCCTGAAGGCACTACTTGCCATGGTAAATTCATTCGTCTTTGAAGCGCAGGCTCGTATGTATCTAGCTACGGCCCATATCTCCTTAGGCGTTGTACGCAGAGTGCATTTACCTATACTATCTAATCAGAAAATCATTGAGGATCTTGTTGAGCTTGTAGATCTCTGCAACGAAGGGAACGAATCTGCTCTCGATGCAGTAGAAGTTCAAGTCGCCAAGTTGTTCGGGTTAACACAAGAAGATTTTGCCCTTTTACTCTCATCCTTTGACAAATTCAACAGACATGAGATCGATGCTCTTCTTTCAAGTCCGCTATGGGAGACGGATGATAATTTCAAATATTTTAATGCAAACATCCTTTCGTATGAGGAGACACCTTGATACCAAATCACTATGCTGCAAGGCTTTCCAGTTTAGATAGACTAATTGTTCAATCAGTGCCACCAGGAGGGAATTGGAAAGCTATCCCTGAATCAATCCCATCCCAAAGGTTAAAACAGATTCGCATTAGCTATGCGGCAGGTCAAGGTAGTCGCTCAACATATTATGGCAGACTGCATCCGAATGCACCAGCCTACACAATTAATACATACTTCACCAGGCCAGGCAATGGTTGTCACATTCATTACGACGAGCGGCAGCATAGAACGCTCTCACAAAGAGAGGCCGCTAGACTTCAATCATTTCCTGACAAATTCGTTTTTTATGGGAGTAAAAGTAATATAAATAAGCAAATAGGAAATGCCGTGCCTCCTTTGGTTGCCTATCAAATCGCACGAATATTCCCGTTCAAGGGGCAATTTGTAGATTTATTTAGCGGTGCGGGAGGATTATCTCAGGGTTTCTTATGGGCAGGATGGAGCCCTATAATCGCTAATGATATTGAGGAGTCATTTCTAGCTACATATAGGGCAAATATTCATGAAAGCGTTATCGTCGGAGATATTAGAGATAAATCGGTATTTAATATAATAATAGAAAAATGTAAGGAAGCTCGCCTCCTTAAACCTGACATCCCTCTCTTTGTAATTGGCGGGCCACCGTGTCAGGGATTTTCGACAGCCGGTAATCGGCGATCTATGTGCGACGATCGAAACTGGCTTTTTTCCCAATATAAAGCTATGATCGAAGAGCTCATGCCAGATGGATTCGTATTTGAGAACGTCCCTGGTCTGATGAATATGGATGGAGGCAGGGTGTTCAAGATGATTTATGACGAACTTAGACCCACTGTAAAACATCTAATTACATGGAAACTTCAAGCCGAGATGTACGGGGTTCCACAAAGGCGGACTCGTGTAATACTAATTGGTGATCTAAGTGGAACCATTAAAAACGAACCACCAATACCAGTAACGCAACTGAGCAAGCAGAGCAAGCTCTGTGGCAATCTCCATCCTGCCATTACAGTAAAGGAGGCCTTATCAGATTTACCTCCCTTAGAGCCGGAAGAAGATGGATCTAATAAACAATACCTTCATGAGCCAGAGCATCCTTATCAGGCCTTTATGCGCTCGATGATTCCCGCCGATAAATATCTAAAGGAGTTAGCAAAATCAAAAAATGTTGATAGTTAAATGTCATCCGTGAACGAAGGGCGTATATAGCGATCATCCGTCCACATATCACTGAACTTTTTAGCTATAATAGCTACTGCGTCTTTTATTTGTAACTTTGCATCAATGTAGTTTTTAGGCTCGTCAGTGGGTCCTGGAATCAGTTTAACTGCCAACCTTAGTTTTTCTTCTGAGGGGTTTCCTTTTGACAGCAAAAATGCAAGTTCACTATTTCCATAGAGAGTGGGTGGAACTTGATCAAGTATTTCAAACGCGTTGTCGATTTTTCTCATTACTGCATCTGAGGATATGACGAGGGCGTTACGCTTTCCTTTATCTGTATAATCGCTTAGTGCCTGAAAGGCAACTCTTACCCTGCGGGCTTTCTGCTCTGTTGCATATTTCGTTACTCTTCTCTTCTTGAGCAGACGATCAAATCTTGTGATATGTGCTTCAATGCGTAAATTGTCAAAGTAGACGTCATAATCAGCATAACTCAGCCCGAGGAGAGTTGAGAGAAACGTAAAATGACCTCTCGACACAATGAGATTCAACATGGTCATCATTGTATGTCGATTATCTCGCAAAAGTTTGCCTAATCTATGTGCGGTTTCTTCATCTACAACGTAATCTTTCCTCAGATCCCAGAGTGCTTTGCAGTACCATGAAGCCACCGTATCTCCTATATATTCTGCATTCCTCAAATGCACAACATCGCTCAAGAACATGCGATTGTTCTTTGCACTATTGCATTCTCTGCAAAGGAATTGAAATTCAGGCCTGTGAGAAAAACCAAGAGAGATAGGTCCGATATGATCCGCGGTACATGGGCCTCTATGTCCATTTAGACAAGGTTCCTCTTGGAATTTCTTATTGCGAATAAGCCCCATTAACGTATCTGCTGCGACCCAATCTCCATCTACCCAATATTCAAATGCTCTTCTATCAGTATTATATGATTGGAGATTCTCCTTGCTTCTACCCTTATCAGCCTTGCTTCTGCAGCAAATATTATAATTATGAAATCCGTCAAACCTATCTGGTACGTTTGACATAGCGCCTGGGCTCAACATTGATGGCTCTGCAGGAATATATTTTTTTCCAATCCAATCTAACCATGTCTCAAGGTTTGGTTCAAGTAGCGGTGTCTCTATTGAGCTGGTCTTTAGGAGAGCAGGTAAGTCTTCAAAAATCCTGTTACCGTACATCTCAAATAAGCGTTTAATTAAAGATAGAATATGCTCTGGATATTCAATTGTGAATGATTTATCAAAATATGACAAATTTTGAATCCTTCGTATTAGGTTCTTATTTGCATAAGAATATCTTAGATCCATAATTTTCCCACAAATCACGCAAGGTTTCATCTTAGTAGGATGATTTACTTTTGCAGTGCGGTTCTTCCAGGCATTACCTTCATCTACCTCTATACCTAGCTGCATTGCCTTTTTCTGCCACCAAATTTCTCTTTTGCGGTGACTATCCTTGAATTTGCCACTGCTCCTATTTGAGGGAGTAGCCCATTGCACATCACCGCTATTACAATATGCGTCAGGCATATCCTTAAAATTATCATGCATGACAATAAATTTCATGTATTCAATAAACGCCTTCGGATGTTTTTTTGTTTCTTTAGCCATGACCATTAAATCGTTGTTTAAGAATTGAAGATTACGATTAACCACTAATGCCCTTGAAAATCTTCGAGTGGACATATAAGTAGAAGTTTGATACCAATTGAGGTACGAGACGAAGGTATCTCATCCTATTGCCAGCCTCTCCGCCATCCCCCACTCCTCGCCCAGATCCACCCCGACATCCATCCCCGGCTCGATCCTCTTGAACCCCGCATACATGATGCACACCAGCTCCAGCGCCGAAAACACCCTCCCCGGCAGCGCCCGCAGGACATGCGTCTCCTGGGGATCGTTGATATCCAGCCCGTGCCGCCCCAGAATACCGATCTCGAAAGAGATCTCCTGGATCTCCTCCAGCGACTTCCCGCGGAACAGCTGCAACTCTAAGTCGGATAGAAGACCGCCATATCCAGCACCTTTTGGAAGTGCTTCTGGGCATGCTCGATGCCGCTTAGTTCCTGTTCGATATAGGTGAGGCTGTACCAGGTCACCAGGTCGTTAGAGTCTGTCTATACCAAGGCAGCGGAATAAAAGCAAATAGACACTGCTCTCGAAACGAGTTACAGGCTCCATAAAGCTTCGATTAAATCAGATTTTGAAGTCGTAACCTTAGTAATGCCAGCATCCTTAGCCTCGTCCATCTTACTCTTAGCAGTCTTTGACCAGCTATATATGAAAATGGGTATATTTTTATCATTTTCTCTTATTTTTCTAGAAAGATCGATACCTGCAGTATCTAATCTTTCTCCAGATTCTGTTCTACCCATATCAGTAATAATAGCATCGAATTTTTCTGTCTCCATTTTCAATAAAGCTTCCTTAGTTGATGATGCAGTGGTTATGCTTATTCCTTTTTCTGTAAAATTCTGAATAAGCATGGCATTATTCTTTGGATTATCATCGACCCAGAGTAATGAAGTCAAATTTTTCGGCTTTGTCTTGCCTTGCAATATTTTATCTTGAAAATCTTTAATGATCTGCTGTTGCTGCTTTATCGCATCTTCCATCGTCAATTCGAAATTGGCAGCCTTGATCGTGAATTTTCGCAATTTGGCGCTATCTATAAGGTCATCAATCTTCGATTTAAATAATAAAATTATAAATAATATCAGTAGGGGCCACATGAGGGCAGAAAGAAACTGAAATAACGGCTCGATATCATTAATTAAATGGCCGATAGCCGTTATATTCATCATGAGCTTATATATGGACTATTCAGTATATATAGATATATTGGATAAGATCTGTGATTATTTTTAAACGCAATACCTGGCAGCTTGCAACTTGGGTGTCATTGCCGGTAATCCATCCTCGGCCCCCTGGCCTTGAGCCCCCGGAGTGCAATTCTCCACGCAGCCCATTCCGGCCATCGGCTCTGCCAGGCTGCTTTCTTCCTGCCCCATCAGCTGCATGGTGGCATGCACTCCAGCTCATATGTGCCAAGCAGCGAACACGCAAGACTGCCAAAATGCTTTTCTACTCCGTATCTACCTGGCTGAGAACCAGAAGTTATACGTGCTGCAAAGAAGATCAGAAGACATCTGAGGCAGAAGAAAATAGACAGAGTGATAGAGAATGAGCGAGCGAAAAGAGATTAGGTGCTACAGGTGCGGAAGACAAGTAAAAGAGGGCGGAGTAGGCGATTTCAATCTTCAATCCAAGTACGTCTCTTTTTGCGGTTATGAATGCCGCACCCTCTTTTGGCAGAAAGATAAGGGAGTTCACAAGCCGTTTCAGAAGCAATCTACAATCTTTGCATTTGCAAGTCCATAATCTTTTTGGAGCCATATATATAAAGTGATGTGTTGGGCACCATCCGCCACGCTAGGCTTGCCGTACCGCCCCGGTGCCAGGCCAAACAAACCACGAAAATCGACAGGCGCGCGACCGCACGAGATCCTT
>RPOO01000097.1 GCA_003857025.1 Methanothrix sp. | reverse complement strand
CGGGCAGCCCCGCCGCCCGGGCGAAGAGATAGCGGGCAAGCAGCCCGGCATGGTAAGACGTTCCGCAGGCGATGATGGTCACCCGCTCCAAAGCCGCTAGCTGCTCATCGCTCATGCCGAGATTGAGCCGCACATCGCCGTCGATCTCGGAGATGCGCCCGGCAATCGTCTCGCGAATGGCCCGCGGCTGCTCATGAATCTCCTTTAGCATGAAGTGCGGATATCCGCCCTTCTCTGCAGCATCGGCGTCCCAGGTGATGCGCTCGATCTCCACTGCCCGCGCTTGGCCGGTCATATCCATCAATTCAACCCGATCTGCAAAAATGCGCGCTATCTCGCCGTCCCTCATGCGGATTACATCTTTGGTGTATGGCAAAAGGGCCGGCACATCAGAGGCAACATAGACGGCATTCTCGCCTTTGCCCAGTACCAGCGGGCTGTCTTTTCGGGCGCAGATGAGATACGGCGAGCTTGCCGCCAGAACGGCCACGGCATAAGAGCCCTCCACCCGTTCCAGAGCTTTGCAGACCGCTGTGAAAAGATCGCCTTTGTAATAGAAGTGAATGAGGTGGGCGAGGACTTCGCTATCCGTCTCCGAAGTAAACTCGTATCCAATCTCGGTCAAAAGCTCTCGCAAATCCAGGTAATTCTCAATGATGCCGTTATGCACGATGGCAACTTCGCCTGAGGTGTGTGGATGGGCATTCCTATCGCTCGGCTTTCCATGCGTCGCCCAGCGGGTGTGGCCTATGCCCATGCACTCGCCCGGACTTCCCAAATTTACATAAATTTTCTCCAGATCCGCGATTCGTCCGGCTGATTTGATGACCTCGATCTCACCGCAGGATTTGACGGCCACTCCCGCTGAATCGTATCCACGATATTCCAGCCTCTTCAAAGTGTCAAATAGAATCGGCCCAGCCGATTGATCGCCGATGTATGCGACAATTCCGCACATCTCTAAATCACCCTGCTGTCTCTCTCAATCGAGCCGCGAATCGTCGTCCCGGAGCCGATGCGTACACCAGTTCCGACAATCGTGCCCGGGCTGACGAGAACTCTGCTCCCGGCAGCCACGTCGTCGGCCAGGATGGCACCGAAATCAGCTCTATAAAACGCCTCTTCTACCTCAACCGCCGATGCCCCGCTCTCGATCACCAGATGATCGCCCAAAGTACAGGACTCGCCCACCACCGAATCGGAGATGATGGTCCCGGAGCCGATGCGAACACCGCTCATGATGATGCTGTTTCGAATCTCGCTATGAGATGCAATTCTCGTCGAATCGCCTACGGATGTGGACGGCAGGATGGTGGCATTAGGGCCGATGTCGCAATCTTTGCCGATGGATACGGGCCCTACCAGATAAGATCCGGAGCGGATGATGCTTCCCTCTCCGATCTGAACCGGCCCTCTGATCTTTGCTCCGTCTTCGACCTCTCCGCGGACTTTGGAATCATTCATGCCCAGAGCCAGGCTGTTGGCGTTGAGCAGATCCCAGGCGAAGATGGCATCCGACCAGATTCCTTTGCTTGTCTGGCATATGATCTCATTTCCTTCATTGATCATCTGCGATATGGTTTGAGTTAGTTCGTATGAGCCGCGAAGGGATATGGGCGTTCGAGAGAGTTCTTCAAATATGGCGGGACTGAATTTGTAGGCTCCAGTGTTCAGAATTCCGGCGCAAGGTCTTCCCGGCTTCTCGATGATGGCCGTGACACGCTGCTCTTCCACTTTCAAGACGCCGTAGTCGCCGGTGTGCGGTCGAAGAGCGGCCAGGATTACGTTGTCGCCCTTTGCCGAGATCAGCTCCTTGATCGCCCTGGCATCCACGAGATTGTCCCCGTTGACCACCAGAAATTCGTCCTTTAAGTATGGCTCGGCTCTTCTCAGGGCATGAGCGGTCCCCAGTAGCTCGCTTTGTTCAATATAGGTGATCTGGACGCCGAAATCGATGCCGTCCTCGAAGTGGTCCATGACCCGCTCCTTCTGGTAGCCCACCACAACAATGAGGTCCTTGACCCCATTTGCGGCCAGGGCCCGTATCACATGCTCCATAAAGGGTCGGTTGCCCACGGGCAGCATGACCTTGGACCTTGTCTGAGTGAGCGGCCTGCACCTGCGGCCTTCTCCCGCCGCCAATATAACTGCCTTCAAATTCATCACTGCCAGGATAAATCAAATTGGTATTAATCAGAACTTGATTTAGATCTTTTCGGTTGCCCACCCGAATCAATAGGAATCTCAGACAGGCTCGAAATAAAATCATATCCAGGATGGAACGTCCATCCTGGATGCACAATGTCTCCAACCGCTCTCATTCACGAAGATGCGATTATTCATATCGTTGCATGGTCTAATTGGTAGGCCTGTTCGACGGTTGTGAACTGTATCTTGTCTCCTCCGGTGCTTAACATCCATTTAATTGTGGCTTCGAATGCGGCCGCATCTGCCTTTTGTTGTTCTGTCTGAGTGAAAATACCGTTCCCAGCATCTGTATAGAACAGATTGGGATGGATCTCAATCAGGAAATAGTCGTTACTGGATGTGAGGAATGTATTGAATGCTGGTTTAAATTCGGTTTCGACATTTTTAAAACCCTTAAATTGTCCATCCTCTGTCCAGTCTTCCCAATAGTAGCTGGGAACGAATTGCTCGATGGCGGTGTCTGCCCCTGTGACCGCTTGTCCAGATATCGAATGGTAACCCAGGTCTTTGGCTGCCAGAACCGTATTGGTATCGGCCTCGTCATATGGGGGAACGAAAGTATAAGGCCTCCACGCTGCATTGGCCGTTGACCCGGTAACTGATGTGCCGATAGCGGTCTTCAATAAATTCATACCGGTTTGCATGTCGCCTTCTTGTTTTGTTAGGGTTTCGCCCTTGAATGACGTATGTTCATACCCATGCTGAGCAACCTCGATGTATTTTGGATCTAAATTCTGCAGCCAATTAATGTAGTATTGCTCCCATCCCGCGAGGCTCCCGTAATTGGCCACATCGGGTACGCTAATTGGCACAACGGCAAGCGTAGCTGCGAGCTTCGTCGATGCAGTCGGCGAGGCGACGATGTTCTTTATCCAATCAAATCCCGGAGTGCTCCACCAGACATCGTCTGCCCTGATCAGAATCTTCTTGGCGCTAGTAGTGGGTGTGGTCGTAGTTGGGGGTACGTAATTTGCCAGGTCCACAGATCCTACACCGTCCACTATGCCTGCCTTCCTGACAAGCGTTGTCGGGCTACAAACCGTCGAAGCAAGAGTTACCGGGGTGGCACCTGATGCCTTCGATATGCTGCTATATTTTCCTCGGATAGTGGCATCTTGCTGAAGCTGAGTATCCGCTTGCTTCATCGCAGCACCTTCGATAACGTTTGTTACAGTGCCTGTAACCTTGGTGCTTATTGATGCAATAGGTAGGTAAGTCAGCTCTAAACTATTTAGTTTCGCTTTGCTCCTCGATGTAGCAGCTGGCAGTTGGCGGGCAGTTGAATCGAGCTGGATAGTACCCGTGGCTAGGGCAAACGACTGGAATGCGCACACACCGCTGGCAGAAGCTTCGGCTAAATTACTATATCCGATGATGTCACCGTTAGTTACAAGTGTGCTCACTCCAACATCGTATCCTGCTCCGTTGCAGGCCTTTGCATACGCTAAGGCGGATTGCGCACCGTTGACATTTAGAGCTTCACCTGCAGCAACCGGATCATAGGTCTTTGCGAAGGAAGTACCTTCCCCTGGAGACAGGCTATATGTGTATTTATATCCCTTCGCCTTCTTTATATCCACACCAACTTCAACATACGAACCGAGTTTGTTGCCGACACTATGGCTTTCCTTCAGGTTCACCGTTCCTCTTCCTCTTGCGGTGGATGATATGGAATGCGTGAGGCCCCATTTACTGATGGTGGTAAAGCCGCTAACTGTGTCTTGCACTCCTGCCCCAAGTTGCTCTGAGTAGCTGCCTTTGTCGCTACTAACAGATACTGTAATGGAGTAGGCGCATGGCACTAAGAAGATTACTGCCATCAAAATGCATATAACTGATTGCCCTTTTCCTTTCATTGAGAACCCTCCCGTCTTGAGTCTTTTAAAAATCTTCAATATGATCTAAAGTTATACCAAATTGTTACCTAACTAGGACATAATAAAGACTCAAGTTCCTATATTCTGGAGAATCTATCCCTAATTTGAATACGGAAGATACGGGGATGAAATCATGGCCTTTGGTGTTTGATCATAAATGACCCGGAGAAAAATGACTTGGCCGGGATCAAGACCAAATGATCCTTGTTTTTCGCTCTTTGTGACCACTCACGCCAATGAATTGGCGGGGATTAGCCCTGATTTCGTCCTAAGTCTTCCGTTTTTTGATTCCCGACCACATCCGCCACTTCTCAGGGGGCGCAAGAACAATTGAAAACCATGTCCATGTCAATGCTGCGTCCATACTGACCTTTCGGGCTCTGGCCATACCTCTCACAGCAAGGCAACCATTCATCCGTATCATTATGGAGTGGGTATTGAGATCTCATTTCGATCTTGCGGGCCAGAGAATATGTTCCATAGTATCTCTCATCGCCTTCGCTAAGTGGCGGATAGTCATATCTTTTGACGTTGTAATCTGATCCGGCTTGCTTATACCTAAAATCAGCAATACCCGTTGTATTGGTCTGAATCTGGTATCCCAAATACTTTGTGGGCTTGAGTTCCGCCGCGATGATCGAATCGTCGGTCGCCTGCACAGTGGCGTTCATGCTCTCAAGCCACGCCACAACCGACCTGTCTTTGAATAGCTCGCGGTTGTAAAGGAGGTTTGAACCCACGAAGTCCAGGTTATTCCCCTCAAAATCGCGGTCATTTATCTGACTGCCTGAGTATTTCAGAGTTCTTCTTGATGTCAGCGACACCGGCCACTTCTCATGGAAGGTGAATGTATAGACGTTGGACTCAGCCGGCTTAACGTATTCAATGGTAATATCATCATCCACAATCGACCATAGTCTCATCTCATCCTCAGACCTGTAATCTCCTTCTAGTGCACTCGTTCTTTCTCTGAGCTGGATGTCATTGGCTTTTATCTCTGAATAGTAGGAGGCATACGGCTTCAGGAGGGTGCCGCGATACTCTATTGGCGCTATCTTGCCTTCGACCAAGCTCGATTGAGTGAACGTGATGTTTTGGCTAACGCGATCTATACTCCAATGGGACGAATTAGTGCCTATGCTGGCTTTCCAGTAATCTGCGCTCGTGCTCGGGATAATTGCCAATATGATAAAGAATAATGCTAGATGCGCTTGCTTCATCTATATGCTCCTATTTTTTCCCTGTGGGACCGCATCAAGTGCTCAACTTTCACACACTTCTTTGATATGTTGGTCGCCAAATATTTTAACATTATGTTTAGCATTATGAGTTGACGATGTAACGAAAATGCCAAATATAAGGTTATCTAATCTATGGTACGGTGCTAAATATCGAAACAATTGGTAAGAACTTTAAATCTGAATACTCAGATCTGAGTTCCTGCTGGAGTTTTCATTGAAGCACCTAAAAAAAAATGCCCAGGCTTTTATAGGAGAAGACAACAGGAATTGAGCGCGAGATAATGTGAAGCCTAATGAAGAAAATGAAAAGGCAAAAGGCAAGATGAAAATACTGGTAATACCCACCACGGATTGGATCAGGCACCCGGTTCCCAACCGGCTCAACTTCATATTCGACAATCTAGCCGGGGAGCACGAAGTCTATGTGCTGCACTTCGGCCTATGCAGGTTCAAGAACATGGTGCCCAGGGAGACGAAGTGCGAGCTTGTGAAAACGGGCTGCATAGAATCGGAAGACCCATCGCTCTACTATCTGCTGAACTTTCCCTGCCACTTCAGAACGATTTGGGGATTGGTGAAGAGCAAGAAGATAGACGTCATACTTTCTACCAACATTCTGCCCTCCTTTGCCGCCAACTTCGTAGGAGTGCCGGTGGTCTTTGATTATCTCGATCACCTGGAAGAATCGGCATCTATTTACTATCCCGGATCGTTCTTTGGAAAAATAGTCAAACGGGTGGTCAGTTTCATCACCAGGTACAATCTCAGGCACGCTCGCTCGGTCATAACCGTGACCAACGAGCTGTCTAATTTCCTTTGCGACCTTGGCGTGAGGGATATTGCAGTGGTTCCCAATGGTGTCGATACGAGCGTGCTGTTGCCCATGCCGATGGATGAGGCCAAGCGTTCGTTGAACCTGAAGGGGCCTGTCATTGGCTATGTAGGGTCTCTCGAGCATTGGGTGGATCTTGAGACCGTCGTGCAGGCGCTGCCGGGGCTTGACGCAACGCTGCTCGTGGTGGGGCCTGGGCTGTTCACTGATTATGGGAGCATGATCAAGAAGCTGGCCGAGGATCTGGGTGTGGCGAACAGGGTCGTATTCACAGGGGCTGTGAAGTACTCCGAGCTTTCCCGGTACATCTCTGCCATGGACATCGGGCTCAATCCCCTGAAGATGATGAAGAAGAATGAGTATGCAGCCGGCGGAAAAGTATTCAACTACCTCTCCTGTGGCAGGCCGGTTCTCTCCAGCCGCATGATCTCGCTGGAGAGGCTGCTTGGCGACGAGATATACTACTACGATGATGTAGGGAGCTTCATAGTCCAGGCAAAAAGAATTTTTGGAACAAAGCAGCCAAATGAAAAATATAGATCGTTGGCCGAAAGATATGATTGGAAGAATCTCTCACAGAGCTACAAAGGTGTACTTGAGAGATCTGCAAGAAGATAATCGGTTAGAAAAATGAATATGAAAGAGAGTCGAATGCAAATAACCAGAGAAAAAAACCATTATGAACTCGACTTGAATGTGCTCAATTTGGATCAGCTAGATTTGCTTAATCCGAATCATCTAGACTTGAGAATGGACTCTAATTGATTTAATAATTTTAGAGGAATTGGAGTATCATGAGAGCGATCATCTATGACCACAAATTATCAAACCGTCCAAGCCTGGAATGCTATGTTTCAGTGAGTTATCAGGATAATGATTGTAGGTTGGAAGAAAGAAAAGATCAGAGAAAAAATGGGAGAAAATACATATCCATCAATGAGTTTCCAGGAACGACGGAAATCTTCCTCCAAGCAACCCAAGATTTATGTAATTTTTCCAATAAGATCTGTTACAATAAGTCTGTGAAAGAGCTAATTTCTTTCCAAGATATTTCTTTGTGGTGGTTTTATGAAATACCAATTAGAATAAATTATAATAAATATTTAAAATACAAAGAAGGACTAAATAAGCTGTTTGAATGCAATGATATAACTTATGTTTTATGTAATATTATTGATTCGGTTCTATTGGATGCGATAGCGGATTGCTGTACCGAAAGGGGGATCGCTTATGAAGCCCTGCCTTCAAAAAATATGCGGATAAGGTCAATTAAGTCGTACTTTGAATATATGTGCTATGGGCTTAATTTCGTCTCAGATTTGATCGTCTCCCGATTTTATAATAAAAGAATAAATGCAGATATATTGATAGCATCCTACACCAAATACTGGACCCGATTCAATATCACAAAAGACGTTTCCAAGGACGGCATGTTTGAGGATATTCAGAAAAAACTTGACGATTCCGGTATAAAATATATCGGCATTGAATATAACGATGAAACCTTTATTGGTTATATCAAGACGCGCTTTTATAAAAATAAATATGCCAAAGGAAAATGGAAACCGTTGAATACCTTCGCTACCCGAAGGACTTTGGCGGATGCAATCGCAATTTATAAAAACATTTGCAGCAGTATCGAGCATCTCTCCTTTGACCGCAACAAAGATAAGTTCATTTTAAAACTGCTGAAGAACCATATCAAGACCTCCTTTTTCTTGATTTCGGAAATACTATCAATGAAAAATGCGCTCACTTCAATCAGGCCGGGTGCAATACTCACCTCATGCGAGTACTGCAAGATGGGCAGGGCGGCAACAATCGCCGGAAACCAATCAAAGATTCCGACCATTGCATTGCAGCATGGAATAATCACTCCGGTTCACTGGGGATATATTTTCTGCAAATCTGAAAAGACATCTTCTACTGATGCCCTTAATTCCAGACCAATTCCGAAATATACGTTGCTTTATGGCAAAAATTATAAGGAACTATTGAATCGCTCCGGCAATTACCCGGAGGAATCGTTGATCGTCACTGGACAACCCCGATACGATCACCTTTATAGAATTGCAGGATCAATGAACAAGAAATTATTTATGGATGAACATAAATTAAAGTCCCCATTAATTGTCTGGACCAGTCAAGGAGATATGTCGGAATTTGAGGCAAGGGAAAACATTGAGTGCTTTTTGTGCCTCTTGGAGAGTATTCCGCAGATGAATCTCTTTATAAAACCGCACCCCAACGAAACGGATTTATCCATATATGAGCCGCTGACCAGACACCAAAACGTGGTTCTTTCCCGTGAGATAGATCTCTATAAATTGCTTAATGTGTGCGACATAATGATCACCAAAAATTCCACAACGGCCATGGAAGCGGCTGCATTGGATAAGTCTGTCATAGTTCTCAACTTGAGCCGAGAACCAGATATCGTGGACTATGTCGATGAGGGAATCGCTCTGGGAGTATATCACCTGGAAGACCTGGTCCCCGCAGTAACGAGGCTGTTGGAAGACGACTCAATGCTGAGGTGGAATCGAGCCAAATATATCAAGGGCTATCTTTATAAAATTGACGGCAACTCCAGTCGTAGAGTGGCAGACTTCGTGCAAAGAGCGCGCCGAGCTTTTTGCGAGGAGGCGAGCAAATCCTCGTGACGGCGGGAACATCTCGCAAAAAGGGGGATCGGCAGGATATTAAAAGTGAGAACCTTGATAGACTGAACCTTGGATTGAATCAGGATGGAGTGAATCGCCGTCAAGCGCTGCATTGCATCGCCGGAGACGAAAGAGCCAGGCAAGAGCCTGGCTATTGAGCAACAAGAGTCTATAGCGATTATGAGCGATCTCAAGCTTTATGCCCGCAGGATTGGTCTGGTCGGCATAACCAATGCCCTGGTGAGTCTGAGCGTAATCCTTTTGCTGCCGATTCTGACCAAGAACCTCTCGATTGAAGACTATGGAATTTGGGTGCAGGCAAACGTTACCATAACCTTATTGCCTGCAATCATCCCGCTTGGATTGTCCTACACTATGGTGCGGTTCCTGGCGGCGGAAAAACGCAGAGAAAAAAAACAGGAAGGCTTCTATTCCATATTCATAGTCGTCATACTAATGAGCGTGATTGCATCGCTCTTATTGTTTCTTCTGGCTGAGCCGATTGCTTCAAAATTATTTAACAATAATATTGAGGCGACGAGAGCTATTTCATTGGTTATTTTTATAGAGTGCCTCAATAATCCGTGCATCAGTTTCTTTAGGACCTTTCTGCGCATGAAGGTCTATTCGACGGTTCTCGTAGTGAAAACCTATCTCAATGTATTGCTGGTTAGCTTCTTTGTTCTTTCCGGCCAGGGCGTAATGGGTGCTCTAACCGCACTCTTGATCACATCGGCAGTAATTTTTCTGTTAATGTTGTATCTCATCATAAAAGATATTGGGATCGCGGTTCCCCGTTTTGAGAGAATGCGGGAGTATCTGGCCTTCGGTCTGCCTACCATCCCTGGAAATCTATCCAGCTGGATCATAAACTCCAGCTCCTGCTATGTAATAAGCATCCTGCTTGGAATCGCTTATGTGGGCTATTACTCGCCCGGGTACTCTCTCGGAAATATCAACCTCATGTTTATGGGGCCGTTTTCCGTTATGCTTTCCGCCGTGATGGCCCGGTATTATGAAGAAAATGATCTGGATTCGATAAAGACAATCCTTAATTATTCCACAAAATATTTTCTGGCGATAGCTATACCGTCAACCTTTGGCCTGGCGCTTCTCTCCAAGTCGCTTTTGATGATACTGTCTCCGCCGCAAATAGCGCTCAACGGATATCTCATTACTCCGTTCGTGGCCCTGAGCGCTCTGTTCTACGGCATGTATGTCTTCTTTGCCGAGATAATCGCGGTGAAGAAGAAGACGGCGATCATGGGCAGGATATGGGTCGCAGCAGCGATATTGAGTCTGGGGTTAAACCTCATCCTCATTCCGAGATTCGGCATCATAGGCGGAGCGGCTTCGATATTGATCACCTACGCCTTTGCCCTTGCTTTCGGGATATACTATTCCAGGAGATATATTCCCGTAAATGTTGATCTATTCTTTGTAGCCAAGAGCATATTATCCTCAATCCTGATGTCTCTTATAATCGTCTACTTCCAGCCTTCCGGATTGATGCAGGTGCTGGCAGTGACCGGGGCGTGTGCAATATTTTACTGCATTGCCCTCATACTTTTGAAAGGATTTAATAGGGATGAGCTAAGGTTCCTCAAGGGATTGATGGGGATTGGAGCCCATAGATGATTCGACGGGATTGGATAGATGCGGGACGCAAGCAGGAGAGAAAGACTTATTTTGTGTGCTGCCTTGCAGGCGAACAGATAAAATGGATTGGCAGCAAAGTGATGTCGGGAATTATGGCAAGGGGCATTTCGTATGATGGGATGGGAAGCGGATAATATTCGCATATCGGCCTCGCATGAATTTCTCCGGCGAAGCCAAAGAATGGAGGCCGAGGTATGAAGGCCCTCGTGGTTGGAGGTGGCTCCATAGGCGCTCGCCATCTGCAAAATCTCGGGGCCCTGGGAATCGACACCCTTGGTGTGGTTGAGATAGACGAATGCAGACGTTCCGCTCTGAGCAATGACTGCAACGCCATCGGCTTTGAAAACCTGGAGG
>RPOO01000096.1 GCA_003857025.1 Methanothrix sp. | reverse complement strand
CAAAATATTCGGAGCGGCAATTCGTATCTAGTAGTAAAGGACCTCACCAAAGAGGATCTTGTGCAGGAGACGAACGCTCTGATCGATCAGATCTTCAGCCAAGATCTGCTTTGCAGGAACCAAGACTACTCAACCGGAGTCCGCCATCTGGACAGGCTGATAAATGCCCTCTCCAGCGACCGGCTCAAGGATTTTCCCAGAATCTACAAAGCAGCATTTCATGCAGCGCTGCGTGTCTCAAACTCCGGTCTGCCGGCCTCGCTTTATATGAGACTGGAAAATTCGCTTCTTCCCGAGATAGAGCGAACACTGGGCTCACTTCCTCGATGAGAATGCTTTCGCGAGATCAAAGGAAGGCGTATATATAGATGCAAGATTGATCTTTCAGCTATATACTTTATTGTGAAAAAATATATGACCACCCCGGCATTACTCGATCGAAATGAGCAATGAGACAAAGGTCGCAATAATCACCTATTTTTCTGTCCTACTAGTATTTTCTTTTTTAATAGTTTACCATTTTTATCGGGAGGGACGCATCAATTTATGATACACGCTGCGATCGCACAGACAAGAAACTGCGAACAGGAATGGCTACCGGAAACGCTGCCGGAAACGCTACAGGAATCGCATTTGACTGACTTATTCCATTTGACTGATCCATCAATTTTTTTAAATCACTTTTGCGACTCGTTCTGTAAAAATGTTGTTGAAAATATCGATGAGTTGTTCAAGCCGTCCGCGCGAAAAACCGGACAGGAAATGCATTTATGATGTCCCTGGAAACCCGAAAGGTGCAAAGGACGGGCAAATCGACCTTGATCGTTTCCCTTCCCAAGAATTGGGCGACGAAGAATACCATTAGCAACGGATCGATTCTATTCCTCTCGCAAAACCAGAATGGTGCTCTCATCCTGTCTGCGGAGCGATCCGAGCCGGATCTGACCGTGAAGCTTGATATCGCAAACAAATCCGGGGAGCCCCTGATCCGTGATATCATCGCCTGCTACGTGGCAGGTTATCGAACGATTGAGGTCGTGTCTTCGCAGATGTCCGCTCAGCAAAAGAGGGATTTGCACGGCATCGTAAACAAGCTCATTGGCCCTGAAATCTTGGAGGAGACGGTCAACAAGGTGGTTATCCAGGATCTCCTCAGCTCTGAGGAATTGCAAGCGGAGAGAGCTTTGAAGCGGATCAAGAACATGACCAAATTGATGATCCAGGACGCCGTTGCATCGCTGGTCAAGAATAATGAGGACCTGGCGCGAGATGTCATGCAAAGGGACAACGATGTAGATCGCTTGAATCTGCTCATCGCCCGGCAGTTTACTGAGATCTTGAGGTCTGGTTCGGTCAAGCAAGAGACCTTCAGCGCCATTGCCGCCTTCAATTATATGCAAGCTGCATCCAATCTGGAGCGGATCGCCGACCATGCCGCCAAGATTGCGACCGTATCTTTAGAGAACCATTGCACCATTGCCGCAGATGTCGAGGAGGAGCTGTCCAAGATGGGGCCGAACCTCGCAAGTCTCATCGATGATTGCATATCAGTGCTTGTCCATGCCGATTCCAAGAGAGCGAATGAGCTGATCGACAATATGGCGGATCTGAAGCGACGGGTGCAGATTGTCGCCGGCACCTTTCAGGGCGGCGATACGCAGAAGATGCGCATCGGGCTTATATTGGCAGGCAGCATCGAACGCATCTTGGATTATATCATCAATATCTGCGAGCTGACCATAAACCTGTGCAATGCTAACCTGGAAGTGAAGTAAATCCTTGCAACATTAATTTTAAATTTAAATAGTCCGGGCCAACATACAAAAAGAAAGCAATTCCAGATAACCCGGACGGCTGGCAGGGCCCCGAGAAGAGAGAGCCGCAAATTCGGCTAGTGCTTTTGGCTCGGTGGCAAAACTGCCAGCTCCTGTTTTGACAGCTCCGTATGAGACACCGAAGCTATCCGATTATGCAACTCTTGGAGGATGCCGGAGATCCTCCGCCGACCAGAGAGTGGGCCGGATATCCCGGAGGCAACCCTTGCCTCCCGACAGCATACTCATCTGCCAAACGGATAATCCTTCCTCAAATACAAATAATAGATGACAATAGATGATAGGATTCAAGCGAGATCATGGCATTATTCAATGCCGCAAGCAGCATAAATCAGGAGACTCACAATACATTGCCAGAGCATCTGATAACTTTGAGGAGATAAAATGGATTGCAGGCTAGATCAGGTATCCGAGAAAGACGGTCGAGAGATAATCGACATCTTCAACCATTACATCGAATCGAGCTTTGCCGCCTACCCGGATCGGAAGGTCCCATATGAATTCTTCCAGTTCTTTTTGAACATGACCCAAGGCTATCCGTTCCTTGCAGCCAAGGATGAATTTGGCAAGATAATCGGATTTTGCCTCTTGCATTCGCATAATCCCATGCCGGCCTTTTCGCAAACGGCTGAGATCACCTATTTCATAGCGCCGGAATACACAGGAAAGGGAATTGGAAAAGCGATGCTGGCCCGCCTCCTGGATGCCGCCCGGCAAAAGGGGATCACGTCCATTCTGGCCAGCATCTCATCCCTTAATCCCGGAAGCCTGGCCTTTCACAAAAAAAATGGTTTTGTGGAATGCGGGCACTTTGCCGGGATAGGAAAAAAGAGCGGCAAAAATTTTGATGTGATCTGGATGCAGAAGGTGGTCGAATAGGTTGCATTCATGAAATGCGGCTTGCAAGGACGGCGGCTTTCATGGCGGAATGCAGCTTTCATGGATAGCATATTTTAAGGATCGCAGTGGAAGCAAAAGATCAAAATCGGATATCGGACTCGATAAGATTGATCCTAGATAAACGGCCCTGCATCCGCGCATCCGTCGAGTTTATCGGGGAGAAAAATCTCGACGACCTCAAGAGACGGGACAATTTTCAGGAGGAGATCTCTTGCCTCTTCGACAGGTTTAGCGAGGCATACGGCAGATTGTCCGAAGAAGCAAAAGCCGGGTGCGGCCTGTGCGGTGTCGCGGCGGATGTCTCGTTTAAAGTCGATATGGAAAAAGGTGAAGTTGTCCTCGACAAGCTGTACAAATACTGCATTATGGACTTTCATCTTTTCACTGAGCTACTGCAGATTCTACAAAGCAATTTCGCGGATTATATTTTGGTTGTTCCATCTTTACAGGGATTTGAGCTGGCGAGAGAGATCCAGCGGTTTTTAGGGACACCCTGGATCGAATGCATCTATCTCAAGAGCGACCGCCATGAGCGGCTGCTATCAGGAAAATTACTCCCCAATGCCGCTTTTCCAGAGATCCTCAAAGACACGCAAAAGCATTATGAAGCAAAAGGTGAAACGCAAAAAGAGAGGTATCTAAGGGAAAAGCATCTGCTCGATCTTGGCCTGGAAATCTCAATGTACTTTTGGGGAAGCGAGGGCGAGGAAGAGGTCTTGTGGATGTATGTGGAAATTCCGCTATCTGGCAATTGATAATTGAACGGACGCATGATAACTAGGCGTTGGCAGGCACGCCTCGGCCCAATTGAGCAAATCCGCACTTGGGCAGAGAATATATTTATTTTGCTGTTTCGAAGTGGTACTAATGGCAACAATAGCTGCGGATATCCTGGAAGAGATGAAAGATGAGCTGGTTCAGAGTGCCGATGAAAAGACCAGGGACAGCGCTCAGCGCTTCTTCAAGGAGGAAGTCAAATTTCATGGGGTGAAGTCGGCCCAGGTTCGAAAAATCGCCACCAAATACTTTCGGGAGATCAAGAGCAAAGATAAAATGGAGATCTTCGCCCTCTGCGAGAATCTCCTGGAGGCAGGCTTTGGCGAGGAAGCGTTCATTGCCTTTGAATGGTCTTACTTGCTCCGAAAAAAATACGAGCCTTCCGACTTCATAGTATTCGAGAGATGGATTTTGCAGTATGTCGACAACTGGGCCAAATGCGATACTCTCTGCAATCACACCATCGGCGCATTCGTGGAGATGTACCCGGAATTTCTGAAGAATTTGAAAGGCTGGGCGCGCTCCGACAATCGCTGGATGCGGCGGGCTTCGGTAGTGACGCTTATTCTTCCCGCGAGAAATGGGATGTTCCTGGAAGATGTCATTGAGATCTCGGAGATCCTGCTCCTTGATAAAGACGACCTGGTACAGAAGGGTTACGGCTGGATGCTCAAGGAAGCGAGCAAGGCACATCAAACGGAGACCTTCGAGTACATCATGGCGAGAAAGGACAGGATGCCCAGAACCGCGCTGCGGTACGCTCTGGAGAAGATGCCGCCGGAGCTGCGAAGGAAAGCGATGGCGAAATAGGTGCCGTGACTGCTGAGACCGCAGATGAGGATACCCTCGCGAAGAGTACTGGAAAAGAACGGCTTCAAGCAGACTGGATTGCGAATTAATGCTGAGGAAGGGTGCTTGAAATGGGAGAAGACGTGGCCGGGCAGTATTATGATCCGGGCAGTATTATGATCCGAGCAGGAATCGGATGTCGTATGGAGATGCCACTGATATCCACGACAAGATCGTTTGGGTCATAAGCAAGGAAAAGCATGACGAAATCTTAGCCCGGCTTAAGCGGCTATTTCCTCAGCAATGAACCATCAACCATAACACCGCAAACTATTTGTATCCATAACGACTAAATAGGTAGTTTGCCGCTTCACGCCATGATAGGGTGGCGGGCGTGCCGTGGGCTTAACATACCGATCATGCTCTGATGACAAGGGTGATTGGCGGCGGTTGCTCCATTTCCGTTGGAGAGCGCGCGTTCCAGCTCCTAGGGCTGGCCGACCAATGTTCCTTGGTACAGGAGATGCATGTCATCGTGGCGTGCATTCGGACTATGGAGCCTGTGAGGCAAAAAAACTCGGCGCTATTGAAAGTTGCGCACCATAACAGGTGCAGTAATCTGCCGGGCGATCTCGCGCTAATACACGGCCGGGGCATGAAGCGGCGCAAAACCGAAAAGCAAAGGGCGAGCACAAGGCCCGCACTGTAATGGTGTTGGGGTCCCAAGAAATAAGGTTTGGGCACCGCGTGTATTCCGGTGCAAATGCCGCCTGATGCAAAGCAAAAGGTCGCGGTTTTGGGCAGGGTCAGGCCATCACTTCGGTGATATTGGGGTCCCTCCGAGGAGGACGCTATGGATTTAGCGTTGGCCTGCCCGAAGCCCGATCAAACTGTTTTGGCATTTATGCTTGAATCTTGTGTTTTGTTATTTTGTTATCTTGCATTTTTGGCGCTATTTTGCGCTATCTTGCATTTAGCTCTCGGCCATCCTTCGACCTTTTTTAACGAGTGGCGAAACGTTTAAATATCGACAATTGACTATATATAATAGGGCAAAGGTCCGACACCTATTTCTTCCCTCCTACATCCAAAGACTTTTGCCTACTTCCTAATCACTTTCCAATGCCGTCCGGTCGGCAGGATCGAGCCGTTCCAGCGATCAGGTCATTATTCCATAAAGCAGCTTAAACCAGTTGCTAGTGACATCAATCGCATGGAATCGACGCGGCTCCATAACCCAGCTGTGCTGATACCACCTATTATCGACAAACAGCCCAAATCCGGTGCAAATACGATACTCCGGATGTGACTGAACATAGCGGATAGCATTGGAGTAGCACTCGTGCGGCTCTCCGGAAATAGACCTTGCTGAGACGCGATAAAAGCGACCATCCTTGAGCATTTCTGCCAGGCGGCGCGGCTGAATATGCCGGTCATCGACCACGGCATCTGATGCAAAACACCTTGAACGCAGTTTGGCGCGCAATAAGGACCAATTGGGATCTTCAATCATAAATTATTATTAATTAGACATTATCGGCTGTTTTCCCTTATAATCATAATTGTTCTAATCATAATAAATCATAACTATTGTAACTCGAATCTATAAAAATAGCTTTGCAATGACTAATAGATGAATTGAAGCCCATTCGGCCTCAATCCATGAATCCTGCAAGCTTTAGTACGTGCTGAGTTCTCCCCGGAAGAGCATCTGCTGCAGCTTGGGAATATTGGCCAGCCACTCGTCCAGGATTTCTATGGCTCCTGCCTCTACCGTCTTTATATCCACGCCCTCATTAGGCACAATCTGCACGCTGGCGATGTGCGGCTCGTCGATGGGCTTGCCGATCTGGGAGAGCATCTTGATGTAAACTTCATTGATGCCCGTGACCTCGGCAGCGATCTGCTTGGCGGCTTCCGTGGAGAGCAGATTGTAGATCTTGCCCACGTGATTGATGGGATTCTTGCCGCAGGTGGCTTCCAGGCTCATGGGCCGGTTGGGTGTGATCATACCGTTGGCGCGATTGCCGCGGCCTACAGCGCCGTCGTCTCCCATCTCGGCAGATGTGCCTGTGACGGTGATGTAAACCGATCCCTGTTCCAGGTTGTCGGCCACGTTCAACTGCGCGTTCACTTTTCGCGGCGTGAACTGGCGGGCGTATTGGATTACATGCTCTACGATATCGTTCTTCGTGTCCGAATATTCCTTGAGGTTGGCCACGTGCCTGTCGATCATAGCGCAGGCGATGGTGAGGTTGATGGTGTCGCCCTGGCGCATGCCCATGACCTTGATGTCCTCACCGATGGCCGGGATGCTCTTCTTGAGCCTCATCAGCTCGCGCTCGGTGTTGTAAACGATGGTCTCGGTCTCGGACAGCGGTGCATAGCCCACGCCGAAAGACGTGTCGTTGGCGCTTGGGATCTTTCGGCCAAAGACATCCCGCAGGTCCGAGGAGCCCATGCCGATCTTGGCATCGAGAATGACGTGGTTGTTGACATCAAGGCTGGAGAGGGATTCCCCCAGAAGCTTGCGGGCCGCCTTGATGGCGATGGTGTCCACAGGAATCTCCTCTTCCTTGAAGACCCTGGTGGCACGCCCGGTCAAGAGGATGTAAAGCGGGCAGATGACCTCGCCGCCGCCAAAAGCCGGATGGGACCTTCCCGCAACGATCTGCGTCTTATCGGTGTTGTGATGCAGCACGGCTCCGAATCTATCAAGGTACTCCTTACAAAGGGCGCGGCTGATGGACTCCGCCAGGCCGTCCGCGACGCTGTCCGGGTGGCCGATGCCCTTGCGCTCTACCAGCTCGATCTCCTGCTGCTCCAACGGTCTTTGATTGAGGCGTTCAACCTTGATATTTCTCTTCATGACCTTTCCTCGAATGTGATATCATACGGCGTTATGGATTCCAGAAGTTCTGATCCTAGAAGAAATCAATTGACATATTAATGCTTTGCACTTGTGGCAGCATAATCTGCTTCCAAATAAAATTTTAAAAATTAAATTGTTAGGTGAAATTCGACGCAAACATCACTGCGTCAAGCCCACCTGCCATTTGAGCAATCTCTCTTCCACAACATAGCGGAACGTGCGGTCGATTACCAAACCCAGGAGGCCCAGCATGACGATGTATAGCAGCACATAGTCCATCTGGTGCAAATAGTAGTAGGACCAGATCTTGTAGCCCAAACCGGATGTCGAGACGCCGAACTGCTCGGCGGCCACCAGGCACATCCAGGCAATTCCCATAGCAATCCTGATGCCGCCAGCGATGGAGGGCAGGGCATAGGGAAAGGCCACATACCTCACTAGATCGATGTCCTTCGTGGCTCCCAGTACCTTGGCCGACTCGACGTAGACCCGCGGCAGGCTGCGAAAGCCCGTGTAGGTATTGATGAGTATGGGAAAGACAGCACCCACGAAGATGATGAAGCCCGCCGCCTCATCGGTCAGGCCGAACCAGACGATGGCAAAGGGAATCCAGGCCAGCGGCGGTATGGGCCGCACGATCTCCACTATCGGGTCAAGGATTCTGTCCGCTGCCCTAAACCAGCCCATGCTCATGCCCAGAGGCAGAGCCACTAGCAGCCCGCCCGCCATGCCGATGAAAAAATGCAGGAGGCTGGTAGGCAGGTCCTCGGTCAGTATCGTCTGCCATTCATGGGAAAAAGCATCCACGACCTGAAGAAAGCTTGGCAGCAGCAGCGTATCGTTCACCGCTGATGCTGCAAGCTGCCAGACTACGATCAGGCCCAGGATCGAGAGCGCTTCGATTCCGCGCCCGGCGATCAGATTGCCTATGATTTTATTGCTAATGCCTTTGACCATATCGAATCCTGGCCACTCAGACCCTAAGCCTTTGCCTTCTCAAAGAAGCTGGTGTCGAACAGATCCTCTTTGGTGAGGGTGCTGTTGATGTAACCAAGCTCCTTGTCGATCTTGGCGTATTCCACGGTTGACGGGATCTGGATCGAGGGGTCGCTCACCCACTTGCCGTCCCATTCCTTCATGGAGTTCTCGACAACGGTCAGATTCTGCTTGGTCTTCTCGGAGTAAATCTTCGCAGTTTCCTCAGGGTTGGCATTTGCATATTCTGTGGCCTTGATGTGAGTCTTGATGATCTGCTCCACCAGAGCCGGCTGCTCTTTCAGGAGCTCGCCGCTGACGAGCAGGCTGCAGCAGGCATGATTTGGCCACATCTCGCCCGACTGAACCACAGTCTTGCCCTTTCCATCCAGCTCAATCTTGGCAGGAGATGGATGAGGCAGGAAGACACCGTCAACCTTTCCGGCTTCAATTGCCGTTACAGCTTCGCCGGGTCCCAGTGCATGGATTTTGATCTTGGAGATATCTACGCCATTATCACCCAGCCACTTCTTCATGACGATATCCTGGATTGATCCCGGCGGGAATGTGCCGATGGAGAGGCCCTCGAGAGACTTAGGTTCGCTGTATGCCAAATCCGGCTTCAGGACCAGGTCGGAGCCGTTGATGTTGACGGCAGCTACGATCTTGGCATCGAGCCCTTGGGATATGGCAGTGATTGGTGGAGCCGTTCCCACGTAGGCGATATCCAGAGCACCGGCGAGCATGGCCTGCATCTCGGGCGGTCCGGACTGGAATTCCTTCTCTTCGACCTTGACTATGCCAAAGGGCTTGAGATCCTCTGCCCACCAACCCTTGGCCGATGCTACCATCTCAGCGACCTGGTGGGTACTGGGCTGGTACCCGATGCGTAGTGTTGTAATGTTCACTGGTGCTTTCTCCTCGCCCGTAGCATTTCCCTTATTCTCGGGAGTGGAGATGCAGCCCAGCGACATTATGACCACTGCTGCCAGTATCGCGAAAAATGCGAAATTCTTCAAATACGATCACCTGTGCCGATTTACCGTTATGGTGGGAAATGATCGGTATAAAGCAGTTTCCCACCACTGCGAAGTATTCACCCAAAAGGGATAATTATTTCAAATCCCATTACAAAAGTAAAAGCGATTGGCGAAAGACGTTTCTAGCTGATGTGTTGGTTATTGTGCATGATGCTCGCCTTTGAAGGCCGCAAGCAGTGGTCGGATCAAATTAATCTTATGAATCCAATAGTATAAATCATCATAAAATCCGGCACAATAATGCCAAATTATTAACGATAGATCATCAGATAGGCGCAAGAGATAGGTGCAGATGCAATTATGAGCAAAATTAGAGATAGATGAATTGGAAGCTGAAGAAGTAGAGATGAAATGGACAGATGAATTAGAGGCAGACAAAACAGATAGCCGAATTCGAGACAGACAAAAGATCGCAGGTTCATTATGAAATCATTCTCTGAAATTTTGAGCCGAATCAAGCATGGTAAGGCATTGGTCCTGACCTCCCAGGAGGTCTTGGAGCTTGTCGAATCAGGCGAAGAAGCAAAGCTTGCAGATGTGGATGTCGTCACCACTGCAACTCGTGCGGTGATGAGCGGAACCTATGCAGTTTTATCGTTTCCTGTAGCAAAACCCGGAACATTTCTCAGAGCAAGAAGGGCTTGCATCAACGGCATTGCCGCTCATCTCGGGCCCTGCCCCAATGAGAATTTGGGCGTCCTGGATTTGATGGTCTTCGGGACCGCCCACAGCCGCGACCGACCGAATTACGGCGGTGGCCATCTCTTCCGCGACCTGGTGGAGAGAAAGCCTGCCCTGGTCGAGGTAGAAACGGATGACGGAAGGAGCATTCAGGCCGAGGTGGGATTGGACGAAATGCCTTTTGCCCGGCTTTGCGGATCGCGCCATGCCTTCAAGAACTATTCCGCTTTTGTAAACCCAGGCAAAGAGCCGGTATCCACCATATTTCATGCCCGCCCATTTGAGCCTAACCTCGGAGGGGCAACCTTTTCAGGCTGCGGCCAGATCAATCCAGTCAAGAACGATCCGCTGCTGGAAACGATCGGCGTCGGCACTCGCATTCTCATGAACGATTCCGAAGGGTTTGTGACCGGAACGGGAACCCGCTCCTGTGCTGATCGGCCAAATCTGGCAGGGTTTGCAGATATGCATTTCATGAAGCCGGAGTACATGGGAGGATTTGTCACATCAGCGGGGCCGGAGTGCATCTGCTCCTGGGCGGTGCCCATCCCGGTAACAAGCAAGACCGTCCTCAAGGAGATTGCCAGACCGGATGACCGGATCGCGCTCCCCGTCATGGATGTAAATTCACGCCAGCCTATCGGACAGGCGGACTACGGCCAGGTTTGGGACGGAGTGGACCTGGATATCGAATTTGATCCGAAAAAGTGCCGTGGCTGTGCCCGGTGTTCCGTCGAGGCGGCCTGTCCCTTGGGTGCCGTCCATTTTGATGGAACGGCTGCAAAGATCGATGAGGGGCGATGCTTCCATTGCGGCCTTTGCGCCACAGTCTGCCCTTCGAGTGCCTTCCGATGCAACCTCGGCTCCATCCGGCTGCAGAGATGTCAGGGGGCCGCAAACGAGATTCCCGTGGTGCTGCGCCAGTCGGACAAGCTCGGAGCCTTGAGGCTGGCGAATGCTCTGAAGAAT
>RPOO01000095.1 GCA_003857025.1 Methanothrix sp. | reverse complement strand
TCCCCGTTCCAGCGCGGCACGATGTGAAAATGAATGTGATCGGCAACGCCCGCTCCCGCCACCAGGCCCATGTTGATCCCCAAATTGAAGCCGTCCGGGCGCATGGTTCTCTTGAGAAGCTCGACGCCCAAATCCGCCAGCTCCATCATCTCCGCCCGCTCCTCGGCAGACCAGCCGGAGAGAGAGGAAGTGTGCCGGTATGGCACGACCATCATGTGGCCGTTGTTGTAGGGAAAAGCGTTCATGATGATGAAGTGATACTTGCCGCGCAGGAGGATGAGGTTCTCGTCATCCCTGTCCTCCGCGGGCTTGTCGCAGAATATGCAGCCAGGAGGCTTCTTGCTCAAGATGTAGTCGATCCTCCAGGGCGCCCATAAGTTCTCCATTTTTTCCATCCCGCCTGACTTTTATTCAAAGACGAGCTTGCGGCCAACCAATTTATGCCTTTCTTCCAGGAACTTCTTGATGGCTTTCGGATAGGCTTTGTACTCTGCCTGTTGGATTCGGGCCTTCAGGACGTCGTGCGTGTCGTCATCTCGAACGGGCACGGGAACCTGCAAGACGATGGGACCATGATCCACGTCATCGTCCACGATATGAATGGTGGTGCCGGTCCACTTGACGCCGTGGTCCAGTGCCTGCTGGAAGGCATCCATTCCCCGAAAAGAGGGCAAAAGAGCGGGATGAATATTCAGGATACGATCCTTGTAATGCTTGACAAAAATAGGCGATAAAATCCTCATGAACCCGGTGAGTACTACCAGCTCGACCCCTGCCCCGTCCAGGTGCTCGATGAGCTGTCGGTCGTACTCCTCGCGCTTCAAGCCTTTGGGATCCAGGCAAAGAGAGGGCACATCGAATTCCCCGGCAATTTGCAAAGCCCCGGCCTCCGGCTGGTCGGTCAGGACTATTCTTGTTCGGGCAGGCAGATAGCCAGAGCGCTCAGCCTGTAGGATGTAGCGGAGGTTCTCGCCCCGCCCCGATGATATGACACCAATGTTGGAGATTGTCAACCTTTGTACTCACTTCCCGATGGTGATCTCAATTGCAGAGACATTGGTCTCACCTCGATCGGTATTAAGTGTCTCGGTAGAGATCTGGATGCCTTTCACGCCCACATCCGGCAGAAAGCGAGAACGAGATACTTCCGCCACATCCACCGCCCTGGAGATCGCTCGACCCCTGGCCATTATCTTGACATCCTTTGCGCCGCTGTTGAACTGTGTAACCACTGCCAGCACGTAGTTCATCACAGGTTTGTTGCCGACGAATACGACATCATCTTCAGCCATTGGTTTATCACCTTGGAATTAAATTTGAACTAATGACTGTATCATAGATAAAGTTGCTGATGACATTATTACGATCGGCATGGTGATTAGAATTTCAGTTGCCGATAGCGCATTCTGTCGAAGAATAAGAACGGATCAATGGATTCGCCGCACTGCGCAATGCGGGGAGAAACCAGATTTGATCCTTCCCAAATATATTCAAAGATGTTTTTATAAATATCTACCTCGCGCCTTGATCTCCTTTACCCTCTCCAGGACTGCCGCAGCCTGTGAATAAGTCGATGCGTATCCGATCTTGAAAGCCTCTTCCAGCAGCTCAGGCTGATCGTGAGTGCTCTCCAGCGTCTGGAAATAAACATGCACATCCACGCCCTGCGCCTCCACGGACTTCTCGTAAAAGGACAGGCCGAAATCGATGAGACAGATCTTGTCATCTCGCAGGATCATGTTTGACGTAGTGAGGTCGCCGTGAATGATGCCGCCCTTGTGCAGCTTGCCCACCGTCTCTCCCACTTTTTTCGACGTCTCCGGGGTGATGACGTCTTTCAGCTTCTCGCCCTGCACGTACTCCATCATCAGCTCGAAGCGGGAGATGTCGCGGATGACGGGCGTTTGGACTCCGTGCCTGCGGGCGTCCGAGGTGATCCTGGCCTCCCGCACGGTTCGCTCCTGCCGGATCCTCTCATCAAGCTCTGCTAATCGGTAGCTCTTGGGCAGCCGCCACTTTCGAACGGTGCCGTTCTCCAATGTTATGACCGCTTCCGCGCCTCTGCCTATCTCCATAGCAACTCTTTCCTCTTCCAGGCCCCTAATAGGCCGATGCAGCCAGTTATCATCATGTCGCCCCAGGGTGCGGCTGCAATTGCGCCCTGCAAGGCAGCGCTTGCCAGGAACCGCTCCCTCTGTGGGCCGGTGACGAGCGTCGAGCGGATCGGTCCGGGCACGGCATCGATATAAGCCCCGTGGCCTTCGTCCTCGAATACCTCGGAGTTCTTCAAGGTTCCGGCGCACAGCTTTTCCGCATAGTTCCTGAGCTTTTCCGGGCCTAGGTCCGATGTGTGATGCTCGAACATGGCCACGATCCGCCCCCTGTCCAGCACCGCCGCTACCGTGTGGCCGTTTCCGAAGTTTATGATGAGCGCTGGCTCAATGCACCTCGGATCTTGAGCCGCACCGAAGATAGCAGCAGGACCCGTGTCCATGAGCAGCGGTCGAAAGCCATGCTCTGCCAGATAATCGTGCACCGCCAACATCCTGGTCATGGCCGGAGGCGGCTGGCGAAAGGCGAAGGCATCCAGAGTCCCGCCGGAGGAGATGGCCCCGGTCAGATGCTCGAATCGCACCAGGCGGTTGGACCTTTGCGGAGAGTAGCCGTGATCCTGGACCGCCACTGCCACGTCCTTCGGCATATCCAGGTCAAAGAGCCGGAAAGAATGGATCAGCGAATCGATATCGATGTCACCCGTGCGGATCAGCTCAGCAGATGCCGGAGCCTCGTCCTGGATGATAATCCCCAGAGCCGCCACTCGCTCCAGGTTGTCGTTGATGGTGGCAGCAGCCGTGGGCGTGGCAAAGACCCTCAGTCCGGCGGCCAGGTGCCTTCTTACAGCAGAAGTGAATGCTCCGCCGCCCATCGTGGGGCCGCAGAGGAACACATCGCGCTCCGCGAGCCTGGCCCGGTCTATTCGATCTCCCACAATCACGGTTTGGCTCGGCAATACCATCTTGGTGGAGCCTTCCGGCAGTACGTTCTCCCGATAGAGCAGGATATCCTGAGTGCCTGCACCCACATCAACCGCTAAGAGCGACATGTAACTAATCGAGTCCGCGAATCGGATTCAAACCTCCATAAGATGTATGACGCAATTGTACGGGAAAAATTTTATCCTTTTATAGCGAAAAGGGACTATTATGATCATTGATGTGATTGTCGCGAGCACATCCCGTTTTCAGAGGTTTGGATTGGCGAGCGATCCGGGGAAAGCCGAGGACCTCTCCGGCAAAGTGATTCTGGAGAGGATCAAAAACGCTGGCAACGCCAGCCGCTATCAGCTACTGCCCGACGGAATCGAGCCCATCCGGGAAGCCGTGAAAAAAAGCACGGCAGAGGCGATCATCATCTGCGGGGGCACCGGCCTCACCCATCTCGATCTCACCATCGAAGCCGTCGAGCCCCTATTTGAGAAGACCCTTCCCGGATTCGGGGAGATCTTTCGCGCCAAGAGCATGGAGGAAGTGGGAACCCGGGCCATGCTCACCAGGGCATCTGCCGGAATCTATCACGGCAAACCGGTCTTTTGCCTGCCCGGATCGCCAGGCGCAGCACGATTGGGAACGGATCTGATTCTGGCAGAAATCGTGCATATTCTCAAGCATATTGGGGAATGAGGCCGCGCAGGAATAGGGGATAAAAGAAAAAAATAATATTAATCATATCAATATCGATTAAGCCGCAGTAGCCTTTTATATCTGTAGCACTCTGATAAGGATATAGAGCTATCACGGAGAGAATGGCCCATGGAGACAGAGATTCCAGTGCGGGAGATCATGACCCGCCCGGTGATCACAGCCAATGCAGACCTTGACATATTTAGCGCTGCCAAGAAGATGGCCCAAGCCAACGTCGGGAGCTTGATAATTGTAGAAGAAGGAAAGCCCATCGGCATCCTGACGGAGAGGGATCTGGTCAAGAAGGTTGTGGCAAAGGCAATCGATCCCAGAAGCGTATTGGTGAGAGATGTCATGAACTCGCCTGTTGTCTCCATAGAGCCGAATGCGAGCCTGCGGGAAGCTGCCGCGCTGATGCTCCGCACCGGAGTGAAGCGCCTGCCAGTGATAGCGGATGGGAAGCTCATCGGGATAATAACCGATACGGATCTTGTCTCTGGGTCTCCTCTCGGCATGACCGACGTCCTCAGCGATCTGCTGGAGATGCACCGGGAGAGCATTCACTTGGAACAACCCAGGGGGGTGGTGCGTGGAATCTGCGAGGTTTGCGGCCAGCTCTCGGATACTCTTGAGAGCGTAAACGGCGAATTGCTCTGCTGGAGCTGCAGGGACGGAAACAGATAGCCATAGCTTGCTTTGTAATTTGCTGGACTGCGGGGGAGTTATTAATGATAGTCGAAGATATCATGTCCAGAGATCCTCTTTACGTAGAGGACTCCACTTTTCTGACCAAAGCACGTCAGTTGATCAGAGACAACCATGTGCGAGGATTGCCGGTCATAGATAACAAAAAGCACGTCATGGGCATAGTCACCACCCAGGATATGCTCAAAGTGACCTCAACCAAATCGAATGTAACGGTTGCCGGATTCGCGATCCAGGTTCCGCTCATCACGGGACAGATGGATATGCTCGATGCCGCTCGGCTCATGCAAAAGGAGAAGAGCACACTGCTCCCGGTGATTGAGTCTGAGGAAAAGCCAGCGCTAAAGGGCGTTGTCACACTCATGGATATATTCAAGCATATCGACCTGGCCAAGGCTCCAAACAAACGCATTTGGGAGATCATGAGCACCAAGGTTGTGACGGTCAGCCCGGATGATCCCCTGACCAAGGTCTGGGACATGATGGTTGACGAAGACTTCACAGGACTGCCGGTAGTAAAAGACGGCAAGCCTATTGGAATGATCACCAGATTTGATATCTTGAAGAAAGGCTGGGCCAGGATCAGCAAAGAGAGCGAAACCCGACCTGTCGACTCCACGCAAATGCATGCAGAGAAGCTTATGAGTTCCCCACTTTACAGCATAAAGTCGGAGACGAGCCTGACCGAGGCCCTCGAGCTGATGCGCAAGTACGATGTGGGCAGGATAGCCGTGGTAGATGAAGGAAATCTTGTGGGAATAGTCGACAGGAACGACCTGATCAAGAGCTTTCTCGGGTGAACAAAGATGAGCCAAGGTCCAACAACCGGAAAAGAAGTAACAAGGATACCGCAGAAGAACGACCGCATGCCCAGAGCCCCGGGCTCGGGAGAAAGAGCGCCCCTGCAATTCAACTCCAGACAGGCAAAGCGCCTTGGAGATATCTTGAGCATGGCGTCTCCTGATGTAGTCACCGTTCCGCCCACTACCACCATCATGGGAGCCATAAAGACCATGACATTCTACGGATTCTCCAGGCTCCCCATTGCCGATGCAGGCACCAAGAGGCTCATCGGCTTCGTGACCTCCGTGGACGTCGTGGACTTCCTGGGCGGCGGACTGCGCCACAATCTCCTGAAGGAGAAGTTTGGCGGCAACATCTTCACGGCCATAAATGCCGATATCACAGAGATCATGAGCACCAACCTCACCTATGCCAACGATAGATCCACATTGAACGATGTTCTGAAGCTTATGTATGAAAAGAACGTAGGTGGCCTGCCCATAATCGATGAGGAAAACCGCATCAAAGCCATAATCACGGAAGAGGACTTTGTCAGAGTTTGCAGCGGCCAGGATACGGGGATTTTGGTCGACGCCTACATGAGCCCCATTGTGGTGACGGCACTGGCAGAGACCACCATCGAGAAGATGACCAGGATGATCATCCAAAAGGGCTTCCGCCGCATGCCCGTGGTACAGGACGGAGTGCTCATGGGCATGGTCACCGCCTCTGACATCATGAAGTACCTGGGCAGCGGAGACGCCTTTGAGAAGGTTGTCACGGGGGACATCGCCGAGGTCATGAACCAGCCCATAAAGAGCCTCATCAAGACAAGCCTGGTGGCCATTGAGAAGAAGGCGGACCTCGGCGAAGCTGCCAAGAAGATGATGGATAGCGACATAGGATCGCTTCCGATCATGGATAAGGGATCATTGGCCGGGATATTGACGGAGAGAGACTACGTCAGGGCGCTGGCTGAGAATAAGGGGTTACTATCATGATCATAAAGAAAGTCAAAGACTACATGACGGCTCCCATTTACGTTATTGAGCGAAATGAACCCATTCAGAGAGCCAGGAACCTCATGTTCAAATACGGCATCGGTCGGCTTCCGGTGCTGGACGGTGGCAAGCTGGTGGGCATAGTCACCAAATACGACATCACCAACCGGCTAAACCAGGCCGCACCGGAATGGCGCAGAAGGCCCATCGACAAGGTTCCCATCCAGGTTGTGATGACCGAGAAGCCCATCACCATATTCCCAGACGCCACCATGCCCCAGGCGGCGGAACTGATGGTCGAGAACGATATCAGCGGCCTGCCAGTGGAGCGGGACGGAGAGCTGGTGGGCGTAATCACCACCCGAGACATGGTGAGGTACTTCTCCGAACAGGACATCAAAGCCACAGTCGGCGACATGATGAACAGGAATGTGCTGAACGTGCACCGCCACCACACCATCGGCCATATTTTAGAGGAGATGAATGTGCAGGGCACCAGCCGGGCTCTGGTCTACGAGGACAACAACACCCCGGTTGGGATCGTCACCCGCTCCGGCCTTACGTTCTCGGACATCATGGGACCAAAAGATGAGATGGAAACCAAGAATATCAAGATGACCAGGAAGGAGAGCACGGGTGGCCGCAAGCAGTATCGCTATATTCGAGAGCTGCCCTTTGTGGCTGAGGACGTCATGACCTCGCCGGTCATCACCATCAATCCAGAAACAGTTGCCGTGGACGCTGCCAAGACGCTCGTGGAAAAGAACATCATCGGCATGCCCGTCAAGGAGAAGGATGACGTGATCGGCTACTTCTCAGCCGATGAGTTGGTTGCAGAGATAGGGAAGTGGAAGTAATGCAGGTAAAGGACATAATGACGAAGCCCGTCACCATCGACAAGTCGGAGAGGATCGGCCATGCGCTGGATCAGATGGAGAAGAACGACCTGCGCAGGCTCCTGGTGACCAATAAGGACAAACTGGGCGGCATTATCACCACCAGACAGATCGCAAGGGTGCTCGGAACCCGAAAATCCCTGGGGATGCCGGCCTCATCCCTGCACGTGGCCGCGGCCACCATGGATGCGGTGATCAAGGTCTTGCCGGATATGAATGTAGATGATGCCATGCTCCTACTGCAGAAAACAAGCGTGCTCGTGGCCATGGACGGCGAGAAGGTCCTGGGATGGGTTCGGCCCAGAGACATCCTGGCCAACGTGAGCATCAGCGGCCAGGCTGCAGATGCCATGCGCGTCCCCCTGACCATAAACCCCAACGACAGGCTGGTTCACGCCCGGCGCATGATGCTGGACAGGGACGTGGGCAGGCTGCCGGTGGTAGAAGCGGGCAGGTTGGTAGGCATCATCACTGAAGGCGATGTGGCCAAGTCTTTGCGCGCCTTCCGGGATCTGAACGATACGGCCAGCAAGCAGTATGCCCGCATTTACAACCTCCTTGTCTCGGATGTGATGACCCACGATGTGCTTTACGTCTATGTCGACACGCCCCTGGAAGATGTCAAGAAGATCGTCTTGACCGAAGATCGGGGCGGCCTGCCGGTCTTAAACCGCAAGGACGAAGTGGTGGGAATGATCACCAGGAGGTCGCTGCTCGATTATCTGGTGAGGACCAGATGAATCTGGAGAGAGCAGCGAAGAGACTTGGCATAAACTTGCAGCGGCTGCAAAGCCTGCAAGAGACGATAATAAAAACATCAAGCTGGCCCGAGCCGCGACTTCTGAGGTTTGAGAAGGAGGCCTCCGGAGTCGAGGCCGGAACAGTCATTTTTGAAAGCGGCGAGGTCGTCTTCGGCTATCCGAAGATTCGCCGCGCCATGATGCTCGCTCCGGCATTGGAGAAGCACTTTCCTGATACGCTGGCCGTCGAGGAGAAGATGAACGGCCACAATGTGCGCATCACTTCCGTGGACGGAGAGGTGATTGCCCTCACCCGCGGCGGCTTTGTCTGTCCCTACTCTTCCGAGGTGGCCAGGAAGATCTTGCCGGAAGGCATCTTCGATGCAGATCCCGATCTGGTTTTGTGCGGGGAGATGGTAGGCCCGGAAAATCCTTACGTCCCCAAGAGCATCTATCCCACCGACACCATCGACTTTTATCTTTTCGATCTGGCCTGCAAGAACAGCAAGAAGACTCTTGGTGTGCATAAAACACACCAGTTTGCCGATGAGCACCGCGTGAAATCCACGGCTCTGCTGGGTGAATTTCATAAAGACAGGGCGGCAGAGAAGATCAAGCGGACCATAAAGCAGTTGGGCCGCCGTGGCCGGGAAGGCGTGGTGATAAAGGACCCAGAGAACAAGGTGCCTGCACTGAAGTACACCAGCTCCGAGGCCAACTGCAATGATCTGGCTTTTGCCTTTCGCTACTACAACGATTATGCTCTGGACTTCTTCATCTCCCGGGCGGTTCGGGAGGGCTTCCAGTCCGTAGAGTGGCTGGAGACGCCCGATGAGCGCAAGGCCCGGGCTCTGCGTCTGGGGGAGAGCATTCTCATGCCGCTGGTGGAGACCATTGAGAAGAAGCAGGCGGGAGAGAACATTGTCCAGAAGGTGCAAATCAGGGTTCGGAGCCTGCAAACGGCCAGGGAGTTTGAGTTTCACCTGCGCCGCAGCGGGATTCGGGCGATATTCGGCTCGCCGGAGCCCATTGACGACGGATACCTGATCAGAATCTCAAAACTGATCATGAGCACAAACGATAAAACCCAGGCGCTCCTGGAAGGTGAAATGTGGTGAAGGCCGGATTCTTATGAGCGAGATTGCTGATATAGAGATGGAAGGCCATCTCATTGACTCGCAGATATTGACTAAAGTTTTGGACAAGATCATGGATATGGGAGGCGAGTTTGAGATCAAGACCTTCCAGATTGGCCAGAAGAAGAACGATGCCAGCTACGTGCAGGTAACCGTCACGGGCGAGGATGCGCCTCACCTGGACAGGATACTGCTGGAGCTGCACGCCCTCGGTGCTCGACTATTGGAGATGGAAGATGTTCGCACAGCCATCTCGCCAGCAGACATGGTCGTGCCCAGGGGATTTTACTCCACTACCAATCATCCCACTTACGTGCGCTACCAAGGCTCCTGGGTAGAAGTGGAGCACAACCACATGGACTGCCTCATCGTCCTTAACGACGGCCGTGCCGCGTGCACGCCCATAGGGCACATCAAGAAGGGCGACCGGGTCGTAATCGGGACATCGGGCGTCAAAGTCGTGCCGCCCGAACGCCCACGAGAGAAGACGTTCTTCGGTTTCATGTCCAACGAGGTATCCTCGGAGAGGCCGAGCGGAGAATTGGTGCGCCAGCTGGCCGCGGAGATCGTTCGGACAAAGCAGAGCGGCGGCAAGATCGCCGTGGTCTGCGGGCCTGCCGTGGTTCATACCGGCGCGGCACCAGCTCTTGCCAAGCTCATTCGAGAGGGTTATGTGGATGTGTTTCTGGCGGGGAACGCTGTGGCGGTTCATGACATTGAGCGGCAGCTCTTCGGCACGAGCCTTGGCATGAACTGCGCAGGAAACGCTATCTCCGGAGGCCACAGAAATCACCTTTACGCCATCAGCGAGATCATGGCCAGCGGCTCCATCAAGAACGCCATAGCCGAAGGCAAGCTGAAGGGCGGCATAATTTACGAGTGCATCCAAGCAGGTAAACCCTTCATATTGGCGGGCTCCATTCGCGACGACGGGCCGCTGCCCGAGGTCATCACGGATACCGTAAAAGCCAAGGATGCAATGGACAAAGCGCTGCAGGGCGTGGACATGACCATAATGCTAGGCACCATGCTGCACTCCATCGCCGTCGGCAACCTGCTGCCTTCCTTTGTCAAGACGATCTGCGTCGACATCAATCCCGCTACCGTGACCAAGCTCATGGACCGGGGATCGGCTCAGGCCATCGGCCTGGTGACCGATATCGGAATATTCCTGCCCCAGCTGGTTGAAGAGATCGACAAGCAGAAGATAAAGGTTGAACCGGTCCCGTGCTGATCGCAAATCTTAAATTCGCAAAATGTGAACTAGAATGGCTTTAAGGCCGCCGTGGCTTAGCCCGGTTAAAGCGGCTGATTCGTAAGATGGTCCGAAAGATCAGCAGTTCATGGGTTCGAATCCCATCGGCGGCTTCACATATTTATTTTTGTAATTTCATTGGTGTAGCCTGAAAGGCGGCACTCAAGATTGTTATCATTTTTGAGATCGTTCCCATGATCACGTCACAGATAGTCTCATGAATTGTCTGATAAATTATCTCATAGTTGGTCCACGATCATCGTATTTGTTCCATGACAGGACAGGTGGATTTATCTTCGCGATGCCCGGCGTTCGCGAGGATTTACAAATCGTATTTAAGCTATTTATAAGCGATATTTAAATCTTAAATACTCACGTATATATACCCCCAGTTTAAAAAGTATGATTGGAGATATTTGCGTATGGAGTCCACAATAAATATTGAGAACGTGGTGGCATCTACCAAGCTGGCGGAGGAGTTCGATCTGCACAAGATCGAGGCCGAGCTGGAGGGCGCGGAGTACAACAAGGAGAAGTTCCCCGGCCTTGTTTACAGAGTCAAAGCCCCCAGAGCAGCATTTCTCATTTTCACTTCCGGCAAAGTGGTATGCACCGGAGCCAAGAACGTCGAGGACGTTCGTACGGTAATTACCAATATGGCTAAAACGCTCAAGTCCATCGGCTTTGAGAAGATCGATTTGGAACCAGAGATCCACGTCCAGAATATTGTGGC
>RPOO01000094.1 GCA_003857025.1 Methanothrix sp. | reverse complement strand
TGTCCCTGGATACGCCAAACTTCCACGATGAAGGGGAAACCGAAAATTCCCGCAAAACGGTCGAGGAGCCAGAGGGCGATGATCCACTATCATGAAGAAACAGCAGGGAAGCTCCGGCCTTCAGGCCGTGGGAGGAGTTCACGTTATGGATTCTATCAAATTATGAATTCTCTCCAAAGGCTATAAAAAATTCCTTGCAAAGAAGTGAGCAAAGCAAGCGGCAAACGCGAAATGAGCGAAATGAAGATGAGTTTGGCGGGAACAAAGGTCGCAGGAGATCTCGGCCAGATGAGCGAGGCGTGCTGGATCAGGTGAATGTTGATGGTGGGTATTTGCAGAAGAGTTCTACGCATGGGACTGGCGGCGATGTTGCTGTGTTGCATGGCTGCTAATTGCCTTGCAGTGGCTGGCGAGAAAGCAAATGAGTGCAAAGGAATGGTGGGCCACCCTGACGACGAGGGGCGGATGTGTCAACCAGTGGACGGTCAATTTTCGATCGTCCCTATCGAGGTAGTGCAAAGCGGTCACGGCTTCGCTTTCCTCGGCAATGGGTCTCATCTCTTGAGGCTGAATGTGGAGTCACTATGCCCATTGGAGCCTGTGCAGGTTTGGGACATGCTGGCTACAAACAAGAGCCTGGACGAGATTCGAAACGATATCCGAACCACGAAATGCGTTGCTGCCTATCGAGGCGGCTTGATGCTGGACCGAGAGATTTACTCATTGATTAATATAGTAATATCGCCTTCCGATGAAAATTCAACTACATTGGACGCAGATGTTTCAGAATCGAGGAATCAGTCTGCCGGAGGCGAAGGAAATGATGCTGCAACTCTTGGCAAACTGTCTTTGAAGATATCGCTGTCTGATGGCGGCATCGTGGGCAAGGGCAATCTTGAGCTGGGCGGGTCCAGCAAGGCCGGAAAATATTCCGTCTTGCTGGACATGATGCCCCGCGGTCCCAGGGATGATAAGGGCGCTTTGCGTGATACGGGTCGATAGGTCATCGGCTCTACTCACTTTCTTTTGCACCTTTTCTTGCACTTTCTTTATTGCTTGATCTATTTTGCCTGGATATAATCGGACGCATGATCGAGCCGCTATCTGCAACGCCTAACGCTGGTTCTGTTTTACAAAATCGTGATTCGCCCGCTATTCGCATCCACTTCGATGAGGACTCCGTCCGTCAGATGCAAAAGGTCGTCGGGTACCCTGTCCACCAGCGGAATTCCGCTGATGATCGCGCCCACGGCCACAATGGGTTCGGAGCGCAGATTGATCATGGCAGCCGGGGCCACGCCCCTCTTTTTTAGCTGGTAGATCACATAGGAGCCAACCGTCGAGCCCTTGCCCCCCGGAAAGATGAGCACCGATCCTGCAATGCACCGCCCGAAAAGCTCATGCGCCGGATCGACGACGACCCCTGTTTCGGGATTGACATTCCCAAGAAACGATATCCGATCTTTCGTGACCAGGGCCGGGCCGCTGGCCTTGCCGGAGGCTACCTTATGACACTTGATATCCACCTTTCAATTCCTCCCCAAAGCGGCGTTGATGCACTCTTCCAGGCTGCCGAATCCCGCTCGAACGCCGCAAAGGCCGGGAATGTAGGATAGCGCCTTGCCGGAGTTGACCATCATCTTTTGGTAGCGCTCGCTGGCCGGCGAGACGACCATGCAGGTGTCGCAAAATACTTTGGCCCCGCTCTCCTCGATCCTTGCCACCAGGTCGGGGAAAGAATCGGCGATCTTGCGGGCCGTGCAGACCCACAACTCTTTTTGCACTTTGTGTCCCGCCAGCAGCCCGGCGATCTTCTCCAGCTCTTCTTGGGAGCAGTGAGGGCAGCCCAGGGCCACAATATCCGCATCTTTGCCGGGATATTTTTCGTAAACCTCGTCGATATCCGGTTTTTCCAGCGCGATCTTTTCGATAACTTCCCAGGCGGCAGGCGATGTGGGCGGGGCGGGCGTGACGCCGTCCACATAATAGAGTGCAACTGATCCGCTGGCAGCCATTGCCGCTCCCAGCGTCTTCAGCTCATCTTTGCTCGGCCTGGATCGCATCTGAAAGAGGGGCACGCCATCTTTGACTATACTTCCCATGATAAATCCCAAGGCTCCATAGTCTGATCCCGAAAGATTCGCATTAACGCTCACGAGGTGCGTCGGCTTGCGGTTTTCGTCCAGGTGATACCCGTAGAGCGGCGTCTTTCCTACCAGAGCCGCAGCAAGGGCCGAGGGCCCGCCTTCCCGGTTGGTTTGAGCGCCGATGACGGAGTTGGCGTATGAAATCGCCGAGGACTCGCTCCAGGCCAGATGATCGCCATGGCTCGCCAGTGAGTCGTAGAGCTGGTAGGGTGTGCAGGTGCAGTCGATGGTGACGCCCAGTCGTCGATAGGCTTCGATGGTAGCCTGCTGCTTGGCGGCAAAATCTTTCGAGATGCCCATCTCCTGCCACCGTTCCAGGTCCATGCCAGCCGGATTGAGGATGCTTGGGACGACCACCTGGCCGCTCAGGTCGGATATCCACTCTAGGCCCGCATCGCCGATGTTCTTAAAAGAGACTCCTGCGATCTGAACGGAGCGCACGGGCACAAGTCTCTCGGCACCATAAATGTCTCCCAGGGCCACTAAAATTTCCATCATGCGGCGCAGCGTATCGCCTCGCTCGCCGCGAGCGACGGCCTCCTCCTCGCGGGAAAGATACATGTGCCTTGTTTTGGGAGATTGCCGCTTATTAACTCTTCCTAGACCAATCGATGTATCGGATGATTCGCTGCGGGCTCATTATCTAGATCACGCACGGCTTCCGCCACAAGAATGTCCGCCATCGCTGCTGCCGGAAAGATGAACTCGGCATTCTCAATCGGGCCGTAGAGCAGGAAGTCGCCCGCCGCCAGGATCTGCATGGCCGAGGCCGCGCCGTCGCAGCACTTCTTTGTCGCCTTATCCTTTTGCCGCAGCCAGGGCCAAGCGCTAACAGCATTGTGAATGCCGGAGCCCACGGGAAGGGCGAGCTTCGCTTTAGCGACTGTGGAAAAGCGCAAAGATGCTCCTGCGCCGCTGCCCATCGGCACCACACCGGGATCTATGAGCTTATTCGTGATTCCCAGATCTTCAGCCAGCGGAATCAATCCTTTTTCGGCCATCGCTGCGCCTCCTTCCAGAACCTGCAACATGCCGTCGACCCTGCAGTCCGTCGGATTGTAGGCTAGCAGGATAGCTGAATCGACCTCAGACTCCTTGATTGCCTGCGCTTCCATCCGGCTGGTGGCCACACTGATGCTGTTATAAATGGTCTTGTCGGCATAACCAAGCTCTGAGACCAGCGCCGCAGCTCCGGCCCTGACAGCGGCATCGGCTGAGTCTACGATTATCGGTCCTGCCCAGGTCAGATCGGCAAAGGCTAGATATCTTTCCAGGGCCTCAATGGTGCGGGCATAAAGATGCAAAACAGCCGGAGTTCCCGTCTCTTCGGACAGCTCCGCCTGCCGGGCTATGAGTCGCTCCGCTGCAGCGCGGTCGAAGGCCCCTTGCTCCTCGTCCTGCACGATCTTGTGTCCCTGGTAAAATATGGTGCCGCAAAGGACGGTTGCATTCTCGCCCGGCTGGCCGCCGAGTTTTATGCCTCCGACATTCACCACAGATTGCTCTCGCTTGAAACGGAACACTATTAATCAACACTCCACTACTACCTCTGCCTGAACGAGCCACGTCGCCGTATTCATGACAACGCCGGAGCCCAGCAACAGATCGCCCTCTCCGGCAGAAATGACCTTCGCAGTAGACTTCTTCTTCACAACCTGGAATGGCTCTCTTGGATACGGCTCGGCCCGGCTGTTGTATATCTCGACAAGCTCTGCAATCTTCGCCTCATCCTCAAGGCCGATGAAGTCTATCAACTGCACCTGCTCCTGAAATCGCAAAATTGCATCGGGCGCAAGATTCTGGATGAAGGGGATAGCGCCCTTGGAGCCCACGATCCGGCCCTGCTCGTCAATGCCGTTCCTGTGCAGGGCCAGCAATGTGTTGCCTGGCAGGTGGCCTTTGGACTCCGCGCCGCAGAGCAGAATAAAACGGATGTTGCAGTTGGAGACTACATTGGCCACGATCTTCTCCACCCCCAGGTTTTCGGTCTTGCAGGGACCGCTGATGGCAGACCCCCGGACGTGAAGCTGGCTGGCCAAGGTGACGACTGCCACTCTTGCATTCGGGTCCCCTACCACATATTCGCCGCGCACCGGCGGCCAGGATTCTTCAAAGCATTTTCTCTGGGAAGAGCATTCTTCAGTCATGGTCTACCTATCGAGCGTCAATTAGTTTAGCTAGATTCAATTGATTTGAATCCAACATGTGTCTGGAGACTCTAATCTATTCATTCATTTTACTAAATTTTAATCATTTAACATATAAAAGCATGTCCAAATGCTAAATAGTTATCGTGGAAAGGGCGAAGTGGCGGCAAATATTTTCCGGGTCCCTTAGAACTGATAGCAACTTTGCATCGGATCGAATGCAATATGAAAAATTGAAATATGAGGGTAAGGAATAAGAACTAACAATAATAATCTTTCCACAATTGAAAAACGGCGGAGCGAAACAGAGAGATACATGAATGATTGCCCTCAAATCTAATCTTCTCGAGAGAAAACGGTGGCGTTAAATGCCCTCCTATAAAGAACGGATACTGGAAGTTATCGGGGAATCTGATGTGGGCCTTACCACGGTAGATGTGGCCAAAAATGCAGGCGTGAGCAAGACCACGGTTATCAAGTACCTCTCCGTGCTCAGCTCCGAAGCCCAGGTCGAGTTCGTGGAGGTGGGCCCGTCGAAGCTGTGGCGGATCAAGGATGCCAATGGAAGACACGCAGCGTCGGACCCGGCCTCCAAGGACGTTGAGGCTATGCCCGTTGTGGATATTGACCTTTGCGACGGGGATGATAAAACCATTTACTTTTCGTTTCGCGTAAAGCCTGAAAAGATTTGCACGCTCATGAAGCGCGCCAAGAAATGCGTCTGCGACGTTGAAAATCCATGCTAATTTGAGGAGATACAGATCATGCCGAGCAAAGGTAGGATGTCCATCCCCGCGGAGATCAGGGACTTCTTCCAGATAGAGAGCGGCCAGACGCTTCTTATCAAAGGTCAGCCGGGAACGGGAAAGACCACTCTGGCCCTGGAGATCATGAACTGCCTGTGCGAGGAGATGAATGGGATGTACGTGTCCACTCGCATCGATCCGCGCCGTCTTTATGCCACTCAGCCCTGGATAAAAGATATTATTCCGCCCAAAAACGTGATCAATGCCACTCAAACCAAACTCCTGGAGAGCTTGAAAGGTATGGGCAAAGATCTCACCAGCTACTATTCCGTCCTGGACTTCTTCCGGGTATTCTTCGACGAGGCGGAGGATATGGACAATCCCATGATCATCATCGATAGCTGGGATGCTGTCCTCAATTACACGGCGCACTTGATCGGCGACGCCAGGGCGAGCTTCGAGCAGAACATCTGCGAGTTCGCCCGCGATCTGGATACCCATCTAATCTTCGTCTCGGAGTTTGCCAACATCATGCCGCTCGACTATATCGTGGACGGCGTGGTGACAATGGAGCAGTTTCCCTTAGCCAGCCACTCGGAAGGGAGCATGAGGTCTCGCTATGTCCGGCAGATCAAGCTGGACAAGCTGCGGGGCGTGGAGATCGGGCAGAAGGCCTACACGGCAACGCTTCACGGTGGCCGATTCAGATTTTTTGAGCCCTATCGAGAGCACAAAGACGCCAGGATCGCCAACGACGGCATGCGTGTGCCGGACACGGCAGAGGGCCGGATATCCACCGGCATTCCTGACCTGGATCAGGTCACGGGCGGCATGAAATATGGGTCATGCAATGTTTGGGAGATAGACCACGGCGTGGGCAAGAGGTACTACCAGCTCTTGACCGCACTCGCTTCCAATGCCATAAAGAATGGCCGGGGCGTCTTCATCCTGCCCAGCATCGGCTATCAGCTCAGCTCGCTCGACATCTTCGTGCCGACCAACGTCATCGTCGCCCAGCCGGAAGGAGACGATCCGGCGGTTTGGGGAAAAGAGTTGCTGGAAAAGTGGGACGACTTGCGGGAGAGAACGGGAAGGCCGATATTGAACATTATCGGCCTTGATGCGATCGAGTTCACCTTCGGCTACAAGGCGGCCTTGAACCTCACTAACCTCATGGTCCGCAACTGGAAGGAGACCAACGACATAAACGTGCTTGTGGTAAAGAGCGGCCAGGAGAGCATGAACATGGCCATCCATACTGCCGATACCTATTTCCTGGTAAACGAGCTTAACGGCGGGCTCTGCCTCTACGGCGTGATACCGCGGACCGCGCCCTACAATATGCTTTTAGAGGACCGGAACCGGATCTGCCTGACTCCAATCGTTTGAGGCCGCACCAGGTGCGTCTCTCATTCACTCCTTGTCACCAGCGCACCCTACGCTCTCTCTTTTCTCGGGTTCCGTTTATGCTCCTCGACTATTTCTGATCACGCTCTGGCAAGGCCCTTCGCTTCCCTGGCGATTTTTGATGCGGCTGCTTTTCTCATCAATTCCATGAACTCACCCTGCGTGGCATAAACCAGAGCACCTGCCGGGCAGGCATCCACGCAGGCCGGAACATCCATGTCAGGGCAGCGGTCGCACTTTACGGCCACCCGCCTCTCCGATCCCTGACCGATTACGCCATAGGGGCAGATCATGGCACACATCCAGCAGCCCACGCAGCGAGTGACGTCTCGGTCCACTACTCCCTTGATGGGGTCCTGCGACATGGCTCCGGTGCGGCAGACGGCCACACAGGGCGCATCCTCGCAATGCCGACAGACCAATGGGACTCTTATGCCCTCCGCGCTCTCCACGTAAAGCCGGCGAACCGGACCCGGCTTCTCCGACGCGGCTCCGTAAAGACTCTTGCTGGCAGAGTGCTGCACGGCGCAGGCCATCTCGCAGGACTTGCAGCCCTGGCAGCGATCCAGGCGCACGAATATTTCTTTCATCTTCGCCTCTAAATTCCCAGTTTCTGGCGCTGGCTGTCGATGTGGTCGATCATGAGTGCGGCGGCTTTCATCGGGTCCGGCTCGACGGCAAAGGTTGCGCCCAGCACGTCTTTCGCTCCCGATGTCAAGAGCCCGGCCACGGCCTGGCTTCCCAGTATCGGAGGCACAGTGCCAAGCACGGTGAAGACTCCCGAGCCCACTACGTAAGCTCCGATGGCCACGGCCTTCTCGCTCATCCATTCCGGGGCGGCACCGGCGGCGGGCAGGTCACTGATATCCACGCCGAGGGCATTGGCGATGGCCGCTGCTGCTACCAGGATGCGGCTGATGTCCACGCAGGAGCCCATGTGTAGGACCGGCGGAATTCCCAGGGCTTTGCATACTCCCTTCAAGCCTTCGCCTGCGAGGTCCGCCGCCTCGGGCAGAAGAAGTCCGGCCTTGGCGCAGGCTTGCGCATTGCAGCCGGTATTGACCACCAAAACGTTGTTTCGAATCAGCTCTTTCACGAGATTGATGTGGCCATAGTCTTGCTGCACCTTCGGATTGTTGCAGCCCACCACGGCACCGATGCCGCGAACGGCACCGCTCGTTATGGCTCCAAGAAGCGGGTCGAGGCTACCGCCGAGTGTTTCCACGATGCTCTCCACGGAGAAGCCGACCATGCATTTGGACTTGATGTCGGGAATGTGAACCTTGGCGGGGTCACGATTCTTGTAGTTCATGACCGCCGCGCTCACGATCTCCTTGGCCGTCTGCAGGGCGTTTTCCTCATGAAATTCCATGTGCGTCATCCCTGGAAACTTCGCTTTAGGCGAGGTGGAGATGAACTTGGTGTGGAAGCAGCCCGATAGTGCTCCCAGCGCCGGCATGATGCACTGCACATCCACGACCATAGCGTCCACGGCTCCTGTGGCCACGGCCAGCTCTTGCTGCAGGAAGTTTCCTGCCACGGGAACGCCGTGGCGCATAAGAACCTCGTTTCCCGTGCAGCAGATTCCTGCCACATTGATTCCGGCGGCGCCCTGACCCCGCGCTCGCTCAATCAGCTCCGGGTCGGTTGCAGCAGCCACAATCATCTCCGAGAGTAGGGGCTCGTGTCCATGCACAATGACATTGACCAGATCCGGCTCGAGAACGCCCAGGTTCGCCTCCGAGAATGTGGGCGTAGGCGTTCCGAACATGACATCCTGCAGTTCTGTGGCGATCATGGAGCCGCCCCAGCCGTCGGCGAGGCTGGTTCGCAGGCCGTGCAAGACCAGGTTGACGTAATCGTTATCCACACCCATTGTAGTCCTGTGCATGCACTCCACGATCTCTCTGTCAATGCCGCGCGGCTCGATGCCCAGCTTCTGCCACAGCTCCTGGCGCTTGGCTGGAGCGCGGCGGGTGAATTGGATGGGGCCGTTCTGCTTGCCGAATTCCTCCAATATTGCTTCGGCGAGAGCGGCAGGCGTGGCGACGCCGTATTCCTTCATGAGCCGCTCAAGCTTTGCCTGGTCCTTGATGCCGTAAGAAGGGGCCTTGCCATCCACTAAAAGCTGGAAGGTCTGGGCCACATCTCTGGCATGATCGGAGTGGGCCGCGGCCCCGGCGGCGATGGAGCGCAGCAGGTTTCGGGCCACCATGATATCTGCCGTTGCTCCGCAGACTCCCTTGACAGGTCCTTCTCCGAAGGGATCGATTCTGCAGGGTCCCATGTTGCAGTTGCGGCAGCACAGTCCCAGCTCGCCGAAGCCGCATTGCGGCTGCTGTTTCTCAAAGCGATCCCACGCAGTCTCGATGCCTGCCCTTTGGGCAATGGAAAGCATCTCCTGGCTGGCTGGGTCTATTGATCTTTCCCGAACGTCCTTAACCATATTATCAGTCCCTCATCCCTAATTTGATAACGTAGTTTGTGGCCATCTCTTGCTAGTATTTAATACTAATCTATTTTATTTAAAATTATTTTGAACAGTTTTGAAAAGTAATCCGTTAATATTTGCCATTAATTGTTTTTTATTAAATCATTTATGCCAGCAATTATGCCAAATTGAAAATTATTTACCAGCAGATTTTGAGCAAGATTAACCGGTATTAGTAGAGACTGTCATGTTGAAACTGGAATATTTTATCGAATAATTTAGACGTTTATGGGATTGCATGGTCTCAATGTCTGTATATTGTTGTATTCTGAAAATTTCTGAGTTCATATTTAAAATAAGATACTCAAATAAGAATTATCTATGTTTTGCCTCATACATCAACACAATGCATTCCGATGGTTTTCTTCAATAATAATAATTATCAAATATGTATAAATACATGATACCGGAAGCGTACTACCTCCTATAATTGCCATCTATTTGAAGGGCCTTGGGACTCGCATTGCGCGGGCCTTGGCCGGAATTTCTAAAGTTTGGAGTCAATGGAGGGAGGCAAAGTTATGGCATTCAAAGTCCCCGCAGAGATCGCAAAAGCTGCAATAGCATCTGGATGCACTAAGTGCACCATTACCTGGCAAAAGCTGCTAGTCCTTGGTTTCTTGGCCGGAGCGTATATCGCCTTCGGTGCATTGTTGAGTGAGATCGTGGCCGGTGGACTGTCCAACGGCACACTGACCGACCCTGACGGCGCAATATGGAAGATCGCACTTCCCGGCGGCCTGATCAAGCTCGCGGCGGGAATCGTCTTCCCCGTGGGCCTCATGCTGGTAGTAATAGGCGGTGCCGAGCTGTTTACCGGAAACTGCATGTTTGCGCCCATCAGCATTCTCAACAAAGAGGCAGGCTTCAAGGGCCTGGTAATCAACTGGACCGTCGTTTACATCGCCAATCTGATCGGTTCCATGTTCGTGGCCTTCTTCCTGGCCTACAAGTGCGGATACTTCAACGCCATTCCCTGGGCGGGATGGGCGGTCACGGTGGCCAATACCAAGTGCGGCCTTGACTTTGCCACTGCATTCTTCAGAGGCGTGGGCTGCAACTGGCTGGTGTGCCTGGCCATCTGGCTTGCCATCAGCGCGGACGACATCGCCGGAAAGATCCTGGCTATCTGGTTCCCCATCATGGCCTTCGTCACCATCGGTTTTGAGCACAGCGTTGCCAACATGTTCTTCATTCCCCTGGGAATATTCGTGGCCAACAATCCGACCACGGCAACAGCACTGGCCGAAGCTAACATCAAGACCGGAAATCTGATCGGCTCCGCCGGTTGGTCCAACTTCTTCATCACCAACCTCGTACCCGTCACCCTCGGCAACATCGTGGGAGCAGCGATCTTCGTAGCAATGCTTTACTGGTATGTCTACATGAGCGGACCCTTGTGCTCATCTAAGAAATGAGAAATAACGCTCAGGAAATGATGCCCGAATTGTGGGCATCATTTTTTATAGCAATTTTTCTGCGAACTTAAAAAAAACGACTCTGTTTTTAGCGTTCTGCTAACAATTTTATAATATTTTTAATATTGCCAGATGGGGGTGTCCGAGCGAAAGGTCAAAATCCGGGATCATATCTCGATCCCGTATCCCATCGCAGTATTCACGATTCCCGTCTCCAGCCTCTTGCGCTCGAATTCCTCAGTGTGTAGCAGATGCCTCAAGCATGAGGTCGCCGTCCCACATCTTTGCAATCTCACGCATCCGGTCCAAAAAACCATAGGATCGAAAGTAATTGGACACCAGAATAAGATCGATTTCGCTGGAATAGAGCCAGTCATCCCTGGCACTCCGCCATCAGAATATCTATGGACCCATAACTAGATATCGATTTCGCTTCAAGTTCAATCGCATTAGGTACGGCATTCATACCCTCCCTTGAAAGGAAGGGGTCTTCTGCCTGCTTTTCTATAAAAAACAGATTCTGAATATAAGCCTCGGGCGGGATTCGAACCCGCGACCTCGTCCTTACCAAGGACGCGCTATACCGAGCTA
>RPOO01000093.1 GCA_003857025.1 Methanothrix sp. | reverse complement strand
GAGATCCGAGCAAGGATGAAGAAATCGGCACGCTCGACTGCTGGATACACAATCCAGATGGAGTGCTTGGGAATCCCCGGGGGTTTAGACGCAAGCCATACCCACACTAAATAGCGAGGAACCTCTTATTTTCGGCCCTAAATTAAAAAATATAAGTTTGAAAAATAAAAATTTAAAAAATGCATTTTAAAAAAAAATAGATGAGAATTCCGCCCTGCTTAGCGGAATTCCATCTTGGCCTCGCTCTTGGCCTCGACCAGGTAGGCTCTGCCCGGCACAAGGGTCTCATTCGCACCCAGATGCGTCCAGCCGCCGTCTTCATACTTCCAGATGAAGGCTGAGACTAGGCCCTTTTCCACGGCTTCGGGATACTTGTACCTCTTGTGCTCGGCATTGACGATGATGCTGCTCAGGTTCACTGTATTGTTCACCGGCAGGCCGATCATGTTCCATCCCGAGTGCAGATCCAGGCGGAAAGGCAGATCAACGGGTTTTCCCGGAATCTCCATGGTGAAGTTTCCGGCGCTGTCTATCAGATATCCTTCGCCTGCCGCAAAATGGGTCACATTGACCATGCTTCCATCCTTCATGCTGAAGTCCCAGCCGCTGCCATCTACGGAGAATATGCTGCGGTAGGGCTTATTTTTGAAGTATTTTTGCGATGAGGCGTCTCTCGGATTCAGGTAAACGGACACTGCATTCCAGCCAGCGGTGACGTTGATCACCTGAACTTCTCCCGGGATTATCACGTACTCGATCTGGAAACTCCTGTTCTCGCCGAGCTTTGGCCGGATGATGGGCCACATGACCTTCTTTTGCTCGCCGATGGTGTCTTCATCGTGCCAGACGGCCAGGCCGTCCTCCAACACAACGATCTTGTCCGCATCTTTGGGCAGCATGACCTCGCCGATGATAGCCGGGGGTGAATTCAAATTCAACTCCCCTGTGGAGCTGTCCGTCTCCGTCCAATAAATCCAATCGGTAGCGCTCTCGTTCTTGGGCGTGATGGTTGCCGCCAGAACCGTTGTATTCCTGCCCGTGCTATTCGCGTTATATGTGTTATTTGTGTTACTTATCTCGCTAACGACTGTAGCATAGGGCAGTTCCGGTGTCTTGGGAAGGTTCGGTCGGAAGCTGGGGTCTCCTAAGATTACATCCATGTATGCAGTCTGGTTGAGCATCTCCTGGACCGATTCATCCCATGCGGGAAGCTCTTCCTGATATTCGTCGAGCTTCTTGAGATCACCCGTGCTCCTGAACTTCAGCTTGAAGAGATTGTCCGCATCAAGCTGTGCCTGGCCGACGGTGGCGTTCTCGTAAACCAGCGATTGGTAGAACCTCTTGAAGTAGTCATCCGACACGAAGATCCAGGACAAGGCCGACTCGCCTATGTAGTTGACCGCTCCCGCTCGAACGAAGGAGAGGGCAATGGAGTCCTCAAGGTTGCGGGGGATGTACATTCTTGTGCCGCTCACGTTCAGATAGTAGCCTTTTAGGTTCACGGTGACGCAGGCTGCGGCAGTCGTCGTCTGAGGCGGCAGCGTCAATTCCTTTACATGCGCTCCTTTTAGAGTGGAGTCCGTCAGCGACCACTCGGAGAGCAGCCAGGATTCCTCATTGCCGTGATGGTCGAAATGCACGATATTCTGACCGTTATTCATCTGCGAGATGGCCTGCTGATAGGTTGCTTCTTCATAGCGCAGATCCTTGACATTCAGCCCGGCATCGAGCAGATAATCTCGAATGCTCCCTGCCGTCGGGGCCTGGGGAAAAGAGAGCGGCGGCGTGGAAATGACTAGCGCATTGCTCTTCCAGGCACCCTTGAGCCGGTCGTAGGCCAAAGTGCGGGCAAACATTTGAGATGCATCGTAAACCGATAGCCCCATAATCCTGCCCACGGCAACTTCGCTGTAGTTTTCCTCATCTCGGGGAAGCTGATAGTCTCTATAAATCTCATATTCCATGACAGGCGACAGCTTTTGAATGAGCCCCGTGGTGATGAACGGCATGGAACCGGGATCTCCCACGACCGTCAGGTACTTGGGAGAGAGCTTTAGGCTATCCACCACTTCTCTTAGATTTGCTTCCTCAGTCAGGGGTTCCATCTGCTGCGGGTCCTTGGCCACATCCACCAACAGGGCTTTGCGAGCGGAGGCTGCTATGGCCGCAACCAGCGAAAGCCTGGGAACTTTAGTATGGCTGAAGGATGTGATATTCAAGGCATCGATGTTGGAGCGAACAATGATGGTATGGTTTTCCGTCCTCTGAACAGTACCGTCTCCCACCTCGATATTGAACTTCCAAATGCCCGGCGTCAGCATCTGCACTCGCAGTTCGTAGAGCCGATCCTCGGTAGTGTTAGTGATCTCCACCCTGCCGCTCCGGTCGTCCGGGCTGTAGAGATTTAAGGCCGTAAAGCCGGCTTTATGGTCAATGTTCCACGTGATGTTTGTCCTTCCCGAATAGATCCAGGTCGGATACGTCAGGTTGATGACCGGCGGCTCGTCCAGATTTATGACGGTATGGTTATACGAGAATCCTTCATAAGCGGCAGTGGCACCCGTGTCCAGTCGCTGCTTCCAGCCGGCGTCCATGGGATAAAGGATCTCTGCCTCCAGGTTTAGACTGGCAGACTCCGCCGGCTGCAGATGGCGGATGTTCCACTTGAGCAATGAGCCGTTGATGAAAGCACTGGTGGCGTTGGTCTCAAGTCCCGTGTAGGGGTCTGTGATATTCACTATGCCCTTGCCGGGCCTTGGCCACTTCAAGTATCGGCCCATAGGGAATATATCCACCAGTCTTATGTCGGTCATATCCTCCTGGCCGGTATTGGTCACGGTAAAATTCATTCTTACGATCTCGCCCAGCTCCTCGGCCGGTATTTGACCTGGCGTGGCCTCAACCCTTACCTGCAGATCCTCGACAAAGGTGCGCTCCACAACCGGATCAGGAGACGGTGGCAGAAGCGACAGATCATGGGAATTGGTCATGACCACCATGCTCGGACTCTCGCCCCGCTTCTTCATCTCTTCTACCAGAAACTCGCGGCTGCCGTCTTGCAGTGTGATGTTCATGTCCGTCAGGTTCCCTCGCACGGTATACGAGATCGGGCCTACCAGTATTGCCTCTTTTGCATTGAGGCGTTCTATTGTCGCAGCCGTCTGTGCAGGCAGTCCGTCATTCACGTAGAGGAGAGGCCAATTTAGATAAGACGCAATTGGAGCGGCCTGGAGAGCTGCACTGTAGTTCTCGCCCACCAGCACAACTCCGGGACTGCTCTTCCAGTATCGGCTGATCTTCTCGGCCATATCGAAGCTGTTATTTGCCTCCAGCTTCCGGTCGCTCTTCCAGGAGACATTGCCGATACTAAGGGAACTTCCGCCGAGCTGCGTTAAAAGCCACCTGGCAGCGGATGACGGCGGCTCCAGCTCCGACCAGAGAGGCGTGTAGACGACGTTGTACTCAAAGGCCACTCCTGCTGCACCGGCTTTTCTGAGATCCTCGATATATTTGACTGCGCCTTCCACATTCTGGGTGGAGAGGACGTAGCCTGCATAGTCGTCGCTCAGCCTGACATAGACGGGTTTGTTGCTCATGCCGGCTGCCAGGTGCACATCCTGGGCCGAGAGCGGCGAGATGATGGTGAAATCCGCCTTCTCGATTATATCTGCATAATTGTAGCCCTGGTTGCGATCAAAGGGATTGTCCAGAGCAACTCCGAGCCTCGCCGGGCCAAGATCCTCGGTGATGTTTTTGGCATCGCTAACAATTTTCGTTACCTGTTCTTGCTTCCATTGATTCCATCTTTCCTGGTTGTAGCTGTCGACATTGACTTTTGTGATATCTATGCCGGTATCGCTGTAAAACTTCTCTTTGCACACATCACAGAAGCAATAGTTCTCATCCTGGAAGCCGAATTTATAGAGCACTATCCCGTCCGCTTTGTAGTCATCGATCAAGGTCTCGATCTTGTTGTAGAGATAATCCTGGACCTCCGGATTCACGGGACAGAAATAGCTGGCATTGCCGCCGATGTCCGGATTGGCAACCTGCAGCCAGCTTTTGTCAATCTTGGCCTTATCGGGAGAAAGACTCTCCAAGCCCGCCTGGGAAAGGAGCGCTTTTCTGGCCTCGTTAACGGCCTCGATCTGGGTGGCTTGAGTTTGCGCTATCGCAGGAAGCTCCAAGGATGCGGTGACATAGGCCTTCATGCCGTCTTTATGGGCTGCTTCTACCAGAGCTTTGACCTTATCGCCTTCGCCGTGAACGGTGAGGGCGGTGATATTGGCAGCCTTGAAGGTATTAAGGATGGTTATTGGGCCATACTTTTCCAGATCGCTCTCTTCAACCCATCCGTTCCGATCTCCCGCAGACACGTCTTTGGGCAAGATCAGCAGCGGCTTTGTGATCGTCATGTTGTTTTCCGACCAGATGGCCAGGGGCGTGGCAGCAACTGATGCATGCCAGTCATCTGCGCCGACGAGGATGAGATCATCTACGTTTGACTTAACGCCCCGGTCCAGCGGATCGCCCGCTGCTGCAGATGCGCCGGATACGAAGCATATCAATAATAACACTGCAAGCAGCTTCATTGCGTCACCTCTTCCATCGAGACCCCTGCATTTTGCAGTGCTCTTGCATTCTCTTCACCGATATCGCCTAAAATCAGAGCCTTGGAGAGCCCGATGCTTCGTTTAGTCATATCTTTGATAACAGACACGGTCGCCTCGGTTGCATTGCCGCCGCATATAATCAGAGGAACTCCTTTTGTCTTGGCCAATTGGTAAGCCTTGAATGTATTTACCGGCACATTGTCTGAGAGAACCACCTCAGCCGTTCCATTCTTGCCGATCTCCGAGGCAAAGAGCCAAGATTCTTCGCATAGGTTCTTGCCCTGGATGCGTTTGATCTCGACGTCCTGCAGGGAGCTTTCTGCATCCTGTGACACAATGCTCTGGTTGCCAAGTATTATGATCTTGGCAAAGCCCTGCAAAAGCTCTCGATCCTTATCACTGAGCTTGCCCGGCGGAACGGTCACGACATATTGAGTGTCGTTATTTGGGATGCACGCCGTAGCAATTGTACTGTAGAGGAGATCGTCTCCCGTCAGGACCGCAACGCCCCCGGCACGTACAACATTGACGCTCGCCATTTCTTCTGGCATGGGAATGCCATTGGAATCAATTAGCCTGAACACAATTGGGTACTGGCCCGGCATAGAGGCAAGCATGGTGAAGTTGGCAACGCCCGGTTTTTCCGGAGAGACATCCACAACCTGCGTCAGAGGTATGACCATAAGTTCAGCCGGCGTGGCAACTCCTACCATCACCCTTTCTTTGACATCCAGCATTATCTCGAAAGAGCCCTTGTAGGTCTTGTTGGCGGCCATCTCATCCGGCACCGCGATCTCGACATTGTAGCCCCGAACCGCCACGCCGAACTCAACTTGCGCGCTCACGCTGGAATTCTTGGTTTTATTTCCAAGAGACGTGGCGGTAATCGTCATCTCGTTCTTCTTGCCAGGACTTGAGGTTTGGACATTCAATTTCATGGTATGAGTGACGCCCGGGTCTAAAGACACATCATAAGGCAAAGACACATCCTTTTCACCATCAAGTAAAACAACCGTCCAGCCCTCAGGCAGCGGAGAAGAGTCGATCGATGCCACATCCCGGAAGTTCCCGAGATTCTTGATAGCCAGCTCAAACTGGGCCGTATCCTTCGCCTCGGCGGTGAGTGAGCCCGACTTGGCATCATCAATGGTCATGCTGAGGCCGTAATTCTCCTTGCCCATGACGACTACATTGAACTCGATTCTCAGGGGCATGGAGGGCGGAGTGCTGTCCAATAAGTAGATGTATCCGGTATAGGTTCCGGGCTTTGTCTCCGGAGGTATGGCAAAATAGACCTTGATCTCCGCTTCATCCTGAGGTTTCAGTGGTTTTGTTTCAGGCATGGAGAGGAAGATGAAGTCCTTAGCATCTCCGCTGACTTCCGTGCCGCTGATCTCGAAGATTGTTGCATCTCCGACGTTGACAACTTTCAGAGTTTTTTCCTCCACCTCCCCAGGATGGAGCACAACATCGAACCTTTCCTTATCTGGCGACAGCTGGGCAAATCCCAAGCCGGTCAGCAGAAATAGAATAACGACCGCGCATATCAGTCTCATCTAACACCACACGATGGCATGTGCCGGATTTTTTCACAGTTATTTTTTCAACTTATAAACCCTATCCCCAAGCAATAAATAAATATGGTTTCTACAAGGGACTAGCTAGTTTATATCAGTTATGTATTAATTACGATCAATTGCAATCAGGTGCTCACGGTTGAGGTGTTCCTTTGGATCAAGAAAAAGCCTTTCTGGTGGCTACGCCATTTAAAAAGCGCGGCAAAAAGAGTCTTAAGATTAGCGATTTTATCTTTGCCATCTCCCTTGACCTGAAGTGGGGTCCGCCGGAGAAGGTGCGCGCCCTGCTGAGAGAGGCGGAGGCGGCGGGAATGGTGAAGATGGAAGGCGACCTGGTTCATGCCACTTTTGATGAAAAGGCGGTTGACGTTCCGGTCGGGTTCAAGCCCAGCACCGAGGAAGGCATTCTGGACCGGGGAATCCGGCTTATCACCTCTCAGACGGGAATGAGCCGCAAAGAGGTCATCGCCCTGGCCAATGAGAAGCAGGATTCTTTGCAAAAGCTTGTCGAGCTTGATGCCGTCGTCCTCCTGGTGGCCAGGGAGATGGGAATCGATGTTCGCGATCCGGCGGGTATTGCTTACGAGAATCTTCTCGCCAGGTGCAAAGAGAATAAGTGCGCATGAAGGGACCGTTCAATAGATGCGATCCCGGCGCAAGATCTTGAAAAAGAACAGCTTTTAGAAAGTGGGGCGGACAATGGCGGATGTGACTCTTCATGGGCTGCTGGGCGTCTCCAAAGAGCGAGCCGCGGAGATTGCAAAGAAGGTCAGAGAATCGTTTTCCGAGTCCGACGGACCGGACATCTGGATCCGGCGCATGATTGAAGAGTTCGGCATCGATGAAGAGAATGCCGAGATCTTTGCTTGCGGCTGGTTTGCCGGAAAGTACGCAGGCGTGTCCGAGGTCTTCAACGTCGTGCAGCGCGAGATGGATGAGATGGAAAAGGACCAAATAGAGAAAAGGAATCGATACGCTACAGACGGATACGTTTGATGAGCGTTGGCAAATGATATTCTCATTATTTTGACGCAAGTGGCAATGCACCAAGTTGCACTGCTCACGGCCATCTTTTCCTTGCCATCTTTTCCCTGCGATCCCGGCAGATTTTCCGCAAAAAAATCGTGAAGTCTGGAACGAATTAGCTTCATTTTCGCCATTTTATTAGCCAGCAAAGACGCTGCGGCCCGCTGACCTGGTTATGCAAAAATCCCGCTATCTAGTTAAAGAAGCAGCGACTATTATTTAGTGGGAACGATAATGGAATATGACAGGGTTACCGTCGGCTTGATTCAAACTTCCGTCTCGGAAGATCTCAAGGAGAATCTGGGAAAAACCATCCTAAAACTGGAATGGGCGATAGCCAGGGGTGCCAAGATAATCTGCCTTCAGGAGCTTTACAGGACGCGCTACTTCCCGCAATGGGAAAAAACGGACGCCTCCGCACTGGCTGAGACCATCCCCGGCGAGTCGACACAAGTCCTATCGACACTTGCCAAGAAGCATGAAGTAGTGATAATCGTGCCCCTCTTCGAAAAGGACGAGTCGGGCTACTATAATTCCGTTGCCGTCATCGATGCCGACGGCAGCTTGCTCGATACCTATCACAAAGTGCATATCCCCCACGATCCACTGTTTTATGAGAAGAGCTATTTTTCCCCCGGCGAAGGGTATCGGATTTACGAGACCCGCTATGCAAAGTTCGCAGTTCTTATTTGCTATGACCAGTGGTTCCCGGAGGCCGCGCGCGCCGTGGCTCTTGGCGGAGCCCAGATCATCTTTTATCCCACAGCTATCGGCTGGATCAAGGGCGAGGAAAACCCGGCGGAGGGCGACTGGCACGATGCCTGGGAGACTATTCAGCGCAGTCACGCCATCGCCAACAGCGTGTGCGTAGCAGCCGTGAACCGGGTCGGGCAGGAGGGCGACCTGATCTTCTGGGGCGGCTCCTTTGTCTGCAACTCTTTTGGCAAAGTCCTGGCGCGGGCCGGCAGCAATGAGGAGGAAGTGGTGATTGCGGAACTGGACCTCTCCCAAAATGAGACCGTGCGAGAGGGCTGGGGATTCTTCCGTAACCGCAGGCCCGATACCTACTGGCCGCTTATCGAGATGGTGAAAGACGCCGCAATAGTGAAAGAAACGGGAAAAGCCAAAAAAGCGGAAAAGCCATCGGAAGATGTCGAGCTTGGCCCGAATGACACGCCCCGTCGTCTTGGATACCAAATGCCAGCCGAGTGGGAGAAGCACGAGGCCATCTGGCTCACCTGGCCCTACGACCTGGACAGCTTCCCCCGGATCGATTCCGTTGAAAAAGCATACGTCGCCATCATCAAAGCCATCCACACCAGCGAGACCGTCAATTTGCTGGTGAAAGATGAGCTGATGCAGGGGCGGGTCATCGACATGCTGCGGAAAGCCTCGGTTGATCTACAACGCGTCAAGTTTCATCTGGTCGACTACGCTGACGTCTGGTTCCGGGACTACGGCCCGACGTTCGTCGTCCGCCGCCGGAAGGAGACAGGAAAGGCCGGTCTGGCTATGGTCAACTGGATCTTCAACGCCTGGGGCGAGAAGTACCAGGAGCTGATGGACGACACTAAAATTCCTTCCATCATCAACGAGGACCTGAAGCTGCCGCGCTTCCAGCCGGGAATCGTGCTGGAGGGCGGCTCCATCGATGTGAACGGCCTCGGGACCGTATTGACCACGGAGCAATGCCTGCTCAACAAGAACCGCAATCCTTCCTTAAGCAAAGAGGAGATCGAGACGTATCTGAAGGAGTACCTGAACGCAAAGAAAGTCATCTGGCTGAAGGAAGGAATCGCCGGAGACGACACGGACGGCCATGTGGACGACATCGCCCGTTTCGTGAATCCTACAACGGTTCTTTGCGCTTTTGAAGAAGATCCGGAAGATGAGAATTATTCTGTGCTTAAGGAGAACTACGAGCTGCTCTGCCGCGAGACCGACCAGGACGGAATTCCTCTAACGGTGATCAAGCTGCCCATGCCCGGGCGCGTGGGCGCGGAGCGGCGGCTGCCCGCCAGCTATGCCAACTTCTACATCGGAAACGATGTGGTAATGGCGCCGGTATTCGGGCACAAGAACGACAAGGCGGCGCTAGAGATTATTCAGCAGGCTTTTGCGGGGCGTAAAGTTGTGGGGATCAACTGCCGGGAGATGGTGGCGGGGCTGGGAACGATTCACTGCGTGAGCCAGCAGGAGCCAAAGGTCTGAAAATTCGCCTCGTCAGTCGTTAGCGACGGGAAATATGAAATAAGCCACGCTGCCAAAAGTGCTTTCGGCAGCGATTTCATCTTCTCAATTCCAAACTGAAATTTATCTAACTCGAATTATAACGCTTTCGAATTCGACGCATCCAGCGCAAAGTAAGCCAGCAACGCCTCCAACTGAATGCGCTCGTTTGCTCCTTCCGTCATGCGGAAGTCGATCTCTCCGATGCGGTCGATGAGCCTGACTTTGTCCTTATCCGGGATATCCAGGTCGAGCATGGCCCGGTGAATCTGGACCACCACATCCTGACCGGAGAGTCCCTTGGAGAGCAACAGATCATCCAGCATACTCCGTGCGCCTACAAAGTCGCCCTTGAGGGCGGTATTGATGAAGTTTTTGATCTCCTCCGGCTTGGCGGTGGAAGTAATCTGGTAGATCGTTTCTTCGTCCACCTGATCGCCCATGAGAGCCGCGGCCTGAAGAGCGTTGATGGCTTTGCGCATGTCGCCGCCTGCGACGTATTCGATGGCTTGCAGACCGCCGTCAGAGACCTGCAATTTCTCTTGCTCGGCGATGTATTTGATGCGTTTGCCGACAGCCTGCGCCGACAGCGGCTTGAAGCGATAAACGGCACAGCGGGACTGAATGGGTTCGATGATCTTGGAGGAGTAATTGCAGGAGAGGATAAAGCGGGTGGTGGCGGAGTAGCGTTCCATCGTCCGGCGCAGCGCGCTCTGGGCATCGTTGGTCAGGGCGTCGGCCTCGTCCAGGAATATAACCTTAAAATCGGCTTCGCCCAGTGGTGCCATGCGGGCGAAGTCTTTCACTTTATGGCGGATGATGTCGATGCCTCGCTCGTCGCTGGCATTCAGCTCGATGAAGTTGTTCCTCCATGTATCGCCGAAGACCTCTTTGACAATAGAGATGGAGGCAGCAGTCTTGCCCACGCCCGGCGGCCCGGAGAAGAGCAGATGCGGCAGGTTTCTTGTCTTGACATAGGACTTGAGGCGGCGGATAATCTCATCCTGGCCCACGATGTCATCCAGCCTCTCAGGCCGGTACTTCTCGATCCAGATCTCCTCTTTAATACTTGACCCCTCCACTAAAAGGTTTCAGGCTGTCCTTAAATCAATATTGCTCCGGGTCCAACATTGCTTCCAGGTCCAATAAACCAATGAAGCTCCCGCAGCGATCATGCGAGAGATTAGAAGAAAGGTCACAAAGGCTAAATATAGATGTGTCACATGGTGGAAAATCGTTTTTCGGAGGAACTCTAAGTGATTACCGAGGTGACGGGCCAGTACGATGCGCAAGATCTGGAAAGCCGGATCAGACGGCTGTGGGAAGAGGCACAAACCTACCGCAAGGTTCGGGAAATGAGGGTCGGAGGAAAGAAGTTCTTCTTCGTCGACGGGCCGCCTTACACCACAGGTCGCATTCACCTCGGCACTGCCTGGAATAAGGTCATCAAAGACTCCGTTCTGCGCTACAAGTCCATGAACTGCTTCGAGGTCAAAGACCGGGCAGGGTGGGACATGCACGGGCTTCCCATCGAGGTCAAGGTAGAGGAGACGTTCGGCTTCCGTAACAAGAAGGATATCGAGACCTACGGTG
>RPOO01000092.1 GCA_003857025.1 Methanothrix sp. | reverse complement strand
CTCGTCGCCCTTTATGATCTCGTTTATGCGCTCAACATCCAGGGCGTCAATCTTGCCGTCATAGTTGGCATCGGCAAGCTTGGTGACGGTGTTTTTCCCAACAATTATTCCATGCACATACGTCGCATCGGCCTCATTTATCTTGTCGTCCATGTTAGCATTTCCGAAGATGCTCAGGAGATCGGCCTGAGCAGAATCAGCGGATGTCACCGATGGAAATGCTGCCAGCACGGCCAGTATAGCCAAGGCCGGGGCAATAATTTCTTTGCGATATAATATCATTTACTCTCACAAACCGAGTTGATATTCATTTTAAGTTATAAGTTTTTCCTATTTAGTATCAACATACTATCCAGAACTGTATATAAATTATAAAAAATATGAAAAAGAGGTTATTCTCACTGGTTGCTCATTTCACTCCTCCGGCCAGACAAATATCCTGCCCTTTGGATAATCGATATTCATTAGCTCCTCGTACTCATTCCAGATCTCATCGGGATTGATGTCCGCCTCAGGATGCAGCAGCTTCGCCATCCAGGCCAGGCCCACAGCATTGTCCAGGCCGTAGAGCATCTCTGAGAAGCAGAGGAAGACTCTGTCATTCTTCACAGCTGCGATATTGCCGGCCCCGGCGCGCGCCAGAATCTCGTTCCTCGATCTCTCCAAATCCAATGTATCCTTACTGGGTCCCTTTTCCCATCCGAGTGTATCTGCAGACTTATATTTCATGATAACATCGGGATTTTGGGTGATGACCCATTCCCAGGAGACCTTGGGGAACTTCTCCGGGAGATCTTTAGCGATGTTGTAGCCGCCAGCCATGTTCACCAGGCTACTAAATCCTGAGCCTGCACCGTAGGCAGTCAGCTCGGAAACTCCTGTGGAGGAACCGGATTCGATGTAGACCTTCTTGAGTGGCATTCCCTTGACGGCAGACTTGATCTGGGAAACCTTCTGCTCATACCACTGACTGTAAGCCTCTGCTTCCTTTTCTTTCCCAAGAATTATGCCAAGCTTCGTCATGGATTCGGTAACGTTCTCGGGATTAGTGAAGTCAAGCCCGATCAAGGTTATGTTCTTGAAGGGAGCAAAGCCCTTCTCGAAGGAGTCCACGGCGTATGACTTGCCGCCGGAGGCTCCGTATGAGTAGCAGAGGACGACGATGTTGGGAACGATTGTGTCTTCCTGCCTGGCCAATTCCCCGATCATTTCGTAGTCGAAGGTGTTCCAGGTGCCCACGACCTGCTTATCTTTGAGCGCCGAATAGATCTCAGACCGCTTATGAATAGTATCCGTGACCCCAACAATCTTGTCTGCAGCTCCTAAAGCCTCCACCGCTTCTGCAGAATAGCCGCTCTGAACGATTATTCTCTCCACAGGCATCCGGATCACAACTTCGCGCCCGGCGGAATCTACAACGGTCTTGGGATATGCGGAGTCGTTCGCTGCCGTTGCCTGCACCGCCCCTGCTGTAAAAATGCATAGCATTAGGGCGATTGGTATCAGAACAGATAATATTGAGATACGTTTTAACTTCATACTCATGGCCTCCCTTTAACTCAATATGGTTTTATGTATTACAAGCCTTCTTTAGCTAAAGTTGACTTGATATAATGAAAATTAAGTTTAAGATAATTAATCTTGCGGTCTTCAAGTAAATCCATTTTCAAAAAATCTGGCTCTTCGCTATTTCAGGTGGCTAACTTGAAGTTATCTCGAAACGAGGTCAAATGAGTGAATCAAGAAATCTGCAAGCGGGACCGTTATTCGGTTCGGTCCAGACGACTTGAGTGCCGTAGGTAGGATTTAATGCCTCAATCACATCCACTAGAAACAGCGAAGAACCAAATTGAAGTTCAATCTACCCGTATAAAATAGCGAGGAAACGCCATAGTTGGGTGGCACCACCTATGGCTAAGGTGCCAAGTACAATTTCATTCAAAGAAGCAACGGTTGATCGAATTAGTTTAGCAGAAAAACGGGCGAGGGTTCATTTATCCCCGACCTGAAGGTCGAGGTATTCGTGACCCTCCGCACTACCAATGTAATAAAAAATAGGCTTCGCCACTCAAATCTTCAGGGAGCATTCAGCCACGATCGTGCGTAAACGGTCCAGTAATCCACACCACCGCAGGTGCCGCTGGTCAGTGATTGCAGGTCGCATGTACTGCCGTTGGGGAAGACGCAAAGCGTGACGTCACCGTAGGGAGTATGCACGTTCCTCAAGCTGCCGCCGTTTCTTGAACAGAGCCCCTCAGCCGACATTGGACTGGGATAGCTGTTGCCGTATGCATAGTTTGGATAGATGTTCGGCGAGATGCTTGGGCCGCATTCTCCTCGATAGTAGGCTTGAGCATCGCACCAGGAATTGTCCGGGAACTGGCACATTCCCTGTCCTCCGTTTTGCGAGGTGCCGCTCTTGTACAGATATCCCATTTTAACGCAATGTGTGCGGGCCGAATCGGCGGAATCCTGGGCCACTGCTAACGGCAGGCTTAATGTCAGAATTGCCAGGATGCAGAAGGCGGCCAGCATTCTTCTGTGAATGCCGACGAATGCAGTCTCACCATTGTTAGATCTCATCATTTTTCCCTCCCACCTCTAAGGCTCCAGCAGGCCGAAGACCGCCCATCTCCAATCGGCTCCTTTGGTGCGGTAAGACAGATTCTCGGCATCGGACGGAAGCGTGATTTGCGCGGGCGCTCCATAGTTCTCGTAATTTGTGACTTCACGCAGAGTGGAGACGATCTTGAAATTCGGCTCCTCGATATTGAGAATAGAAGGCGTTATGGTCAGATCCGAATCGATTTCAATTCTCCTCAAGAGCGAGGTGTCTTTGGAAATCCAGGCAGTGATGGTTACATTGCTGTTGTCGAGCAACCAGGTCTTATCGAAGCTGAAGCTTTTATTGTCCAAGTCATCCGGCAAATTGATCGGCGATCCGAGATATGATGCAAACAACTGCATGCCCAGGACCGTCTTTTCGATCGGCGACAGGGGCGTTCCCGCCAGTTTGTAGCATTCTGTGCCGTCTATATTTTCCGTACCCACCAGCTTCATGTCTGAATAGCTTATCAAACCGACCTGGCTAGGCAGCTCATTGTAGTCTTCCATTACCGCCTTGGGATCGGTAAGATTAAGCTTTGTCCAGTTTTGGCCTTCCTTCCAGTATTCGGAATTGTTCAAATAGTATCCTTGCCAGGTGAGAACATCGCTGTTTTCCTCATCTGTGAGCTTGTGGCTCCACCAACCGGCTTGAGCCGTCAGATTCACTTTTCCTTCCGTGTCCTTTTCAAGCACCAACTCTTCTTCTAAAGTGTCGTTGCTGTATTCGGTGTTGCTCTCCGAAGTTCGAGTGTAAGTGTATGTGGTGACATTGTCCGCAGACTGTGTGGATTTCTCTTTTAGCTGATCCACGTTGATCTCCTGGCCGAGTGCCGCCGGAATGATCAGCAAAGAGAGCAGAGCTATCAATACCAGATAAAATTTCATGCCAAACCTCCATGGAATTAAGGGGGCAATCTTATTGATAAATTTTTTTGTGTTGGAAAAAAGCGTCAATTGTTATTTTCGATGTGCACTACTTAATTTATGTATCTAGCGACGAATTTTAATAAAATGAGCACCAAAAAAGGCGACCTCTAGCGGCAATTTCAATAATAAAGTTAAAAAAAAAAAGAAAGCGGAAGGGCAGAGTCTCCCGCTCTTTTGCCATGAGGTTAAATATTTTCCTGATGCCCGGGCATTTTTCAGGCGTACATCTCGCCGCGTTCCACCTCGCGAGAAGCCTTCTTGCGCAGCTCCTTTCCCATCTTGGAATAATACTTCATGGTGTCCGGAGTGACGGATGGTCCGATCTCCTCCAGGGCTGCCAGAAAATGCTTCTGGCTGATCTTTTCTGAGGCCATATCCTCTCGCAGAGCCAGACGTCCGGCCTTGCGGACAATAGATGCGATATCGGCTCCCGTGTACTGATTCGTGAGGCCGATCAGCTCATCCACATCGACATCATCGGCGAGGGGTGCCCTTTGCAGGTGGACCTGCAATATCTTCCTGCGTGATTCCCTGTCCGGCACGGGCACCAGGATTAGCTCGTCGAAGCGTCCCGGTCTGAGCAGGGCGGGATCGATGATATCCGGGCGATTGGTGGCCCCGATTACCACAACTCCGTGCAGCTCCTCCAAACCATCCAGCTCGCTCAAGAGCTGGTTGACGATGCGCTCAGTCACATGCGGCTCGCCGGAAGCTCCGCCTCGCAGGGGCACCAGGGCATCCAGCTCGTCCAGGAAGATGATGGACGGAGCAACCTGCCGTGCCTTGCGGAAGATCTCCTCGACTCTCTTCTCGCTCTCACCGTACCACTTGGAGAGCAAGGCGCTGCCTTTGATGGAGATGAAGTTGGCCTCACTCTCATTGGCCACCGCTTTGGCGAGCATGGTCTTTCCCGTGCCCGGCGGCCCGTAGAGCAGGATGCCTTTTGGCGCATCGATGCCGAGGCGCACGAAGCTGTCGGCATTCCTGAGAGGCCACTCCACAGCCTCCACCAGGAGCTGTTTGACGTTCTCCAGACCTCCGATGTCCTCCCAGTTCACATTGGGAACCTCGACCAGGATCTCTCGCATGGCGGAGGGCTGAACCTCTCGCAGCGCCGCCTCGAAGTTTTCTTTCTGGACGATGAGCCGGTCCAGGATCTCTTTGGGAATGGTCGGCTCATCCAGATCAATCTCAGGCAGGATGCGCCGCAGTGCGTTCATGGCCGCCTCGCGGGTCACGGCTGCGATATCCGCCCCGACGAAGCCATAGGTCCTGCTGGCTAAGTCGTCCAGGTTCACATCCTCGTGCAGAGGCATGCCGCGGGTGTGGATCTGAAAGATCTCCATGCGCCCCTCAATGTCGGGAACGCCGAGTTCTATCTCCCGGTCGAAGCGGCCCGGTCTGCGAAGCGCCATGTCCAGGGCTTCAGGTCGGTTGGTCGAGCCGATGACGATGACGTTCTTCCTCTCCTTCAGGCCGTCCATGAGGGATAAGAGCTGAGCCACGACTCTGCGCTCAACCTCCCCCGTGACGTCCCCGCGCTTGGGGGCGATGGAGTCCAGCTCATCCAGGAAGATGATGGCGGGCGTGTTCTTCTCCGCTTCTTCGAAGATGTCACGCAGGGCCTTCTCGCTCTCGCCATAGTACTTGGACATGATCTCCGGGCCGTTGATGCTTATGAAGTAGGCCTCGCTCTCGTTGGCAACCGCCTTGGCGAGCATGGTCTTTCCCGTGCCGGGCGGCCCGTGTAACAGGACGCCTTTGGGCGGGTCGATGCCCAGGCGGTCGAAGAGTTCGGGATGCTTCAGGGGAAGCTCGATCATCTCCCGCACCTTGGTGATCACCGGCTTGAGGCCGCCCACATCTTCGTAGACAACAGAGGGAACGGATCTTTCCGGCGTCTCCACAGCTTGCGGCAGAAGCTCGATCTCCGTGCCTTCGCCGATCTTGACGATCCCGGTAGGGCTGGTGGAGATGACCCGCAGCTTGATCTCGCCAAGGCCGAAGGCTTGCGCTCCCAAAAAGCCGCGGAAGATCTCCTCAAACATGGTCTCCCGGCCCATTGTCTCCGTAGGCGGCTTTCGGACGCTGGTAGTGGAAATGACATCGCCCCGGATAACCGGACGGCCATTGAAGACCTTGGTGAGGACGTCTCCGGGCGCAAAAATTTGCATTCCTTGCGTGACGGGGGCCAGTGTGACGTGCTTGGCCTCGTTCCAGACGGCTTTCCTTACCTCCACCGACTGGCCGATGCTTGTTCCTGCATTGGATCTGATCAGTCCGTCCATTCTGATCATATCGATTCCCTGGTCGGCGGAATAGGCGCTGACGGCCAAAGCCGCAGTTGGACGAGATCCGTTTACTTCTACCACATCCAGGGGTCGGGCTCCGATCATCTCCAGGAACTCTTCGCCCACCCTTACAATGCCTTTTCCCACGTCTCCTTGATTGGCTTCAGCCACCTTGAGTTTGACGGGTTCACCATCTGTCATATCTTTTATGCACCTGCTTTGCATAGAATATGTGTGCCTGATTTTTAAGTAGTTTCCTATAGTCAATTGTGACTACTCCCTCCAATAAATTGGGGGGATTGGCCCTGCATAATCCTAAATACCATAGAGAACAATAAGATTATGTAATAGATCCAGATTCTACCATGAATCCATTGGGGTTATTCTAGAATCTATTTGAGAATCTGATCATAAATCTGTTTGGAATCCAAAATGCAAAGGCAAGATGTCCAAAGAGATCACCGGAAACCTTGGCTGGAGTCCTTGCATTGCATGATGGAATCTAGCATAATAATTCGTAAGGCGCAGGGAATGAATGATCATTTGAGGGCATGAAAGTATGAAGATTGGAATTATCGGCTCGGGAAATGTCGGCGGCGCTTTGGGAAAGATCCGGGGAAAGAACGGCCATGAGATCATGTTCAGTTCCAGAAATCGCGAAAAGATCAAGACTATGGCAGAGGCGATTGGAAAGAACGCCTGCTATGGCCTTCCCGCTGAAGCAGCCAGGTTTGCAGATATCGTGGTTTTGGCCGTTCCCTGGGGACAGGCAAAGAGCGCACTGCTTTCCGCAGGGCCCTTGAATGGAAAGATTCTCATCGACTGCACCAATCCACTCAAACCGGATTATAGCGGCCTGGCGGTAGGTGGAACGACATCCGCGGCTGAAGAGCTGGCGAAGCTTGCGCCGGGAGCAAGTGTTGTGAAGGCTTTTCACACCACGTTTGCCGCCCTGATGCAATCTGACTCCCGCATGTTCGGCAGCACGAATCCCACAGGATTTTATTGCGGCGATGATTCCGCAGCGAAAAAGGTAGTTGCAGACCTGATAAAAGAGACCGGCTTGGAGCCGCTCGATGTCGGGCCGCTGAGCTATGCCCGATATCTCGAACCGATGGCCATGCTCATGATTAGCCTCGGCTTTGCCCAGAAGATGGGAACAAATATCGCTTTGAAGTTCTAGAAGCGATGAATGAACTCGTTGCACGAATGGACTTGAGGCGATGAATGCAAACTGATATGAAAAACCGGACGGTTCTGGTTACAGGCTCAACGGACGGAATCGGCAAAGAGACCGCTCTGCAGTTAGCCCGACTGGGCGCACAAGTGCTCTTGCATGGGAGAGATAAGGAAAAAGGCATGGCTGTCCTTGAGGAGATTCGGGGCAGTACCGGAAACGATCGTTTGCAGTTCTTTCAGGCGGATCTCTCAATGCAAAAGCAGGTGCGAAAGATGGCGGCAGAGATCCGTAAGAGCAATGATCGTTTGCATGTTCTTATTAACAATGCAGGCACCTTTGAGCCTGAGAGGCGGATCACGGAGGACGGACTGGAGAAGACATTTTCCGTCAACTATCTGGCGCAATTCCTGCTCTCTCGCGAGCTGCTGGACTTGATGGTGAAAAGTGCACCGGCCAGGATCATCAATGTGGCCTCCATTGCTCACGTAAATGGTACGATTGATTGGAGCAATCTGCAAGGAGAGCGGCACTATGAGGGCTTTGATGCTTATGCTCGGTCCAAGCTGGCCGGGATTCTCTTTACCTATTCCCTGGCCCGTCGCTTAAACGGAACCGGGATCACTGTCAACTCTCTTCATCCGGGAGTCATAAAGACCAAACTGCTGCAGGCGGGCTTTGGAAATTTTCCGGGAGGCACTCCGGAAAAAGGAGCAAGGACATCGGTTTATCTCGCAAGTTGTGCAGAAGTTGAAGGGATTAGCGGCCAATATTTTGAGGAATGCGAAGTTGCCCGGTCCTCGCCTCGGAGCAATAATCAGGAGCTACAGGAGGAGTTGTGGCGAATCAGCGAGCAGTTGACAGGATCTGATGGAAGAACTCTGTAAGGGATTATTGGAGTGAGCGAATTGAACTGATGACTGAACGATGATTAAGCAATGGTTGTGCAATTATTGGATCGTGTATGGCATTCGATCTTCATTATAATCCGCAGTTATGATGCCATCTTCTTCAGCTCTTCCTCAATATCGGTATTCATCTCCGTGCAGTAGCCGTGTTTGGTGCAGCCCACCGCATGAAAGCTCTTTGGATTGAATGCCCTGGCAAAGGTACCCTCGGCATAATCAAAGGGGATGACCGTATCATTCCGGGAATGGATCATAACAAACGGCCTTGGTGCTATCCGGGCAAGATAAGTCTCCGGGTCGACGGATCTCAAGAACTTGATCATCTCCGGATCTGTCAATCTTCCCGCAGAGACGGCATCCTCCGTTCCATAGCCGCAGGTGCTGATGGCCAGCACGCCTTTTGCTTTTTCATCCAGAGCACAGGCCATGATGGCAAATCGCCCTCCGTTGCTCTCTCCAGCGTAGATGATGCGACTTGGATCGATATTCGGCTGGGCACGGAGAATCTCGGCTGCCGCCAGGGCATCATAAACCATTTTGTGCTCGATCGGCTCGCTGCCCTGCATGAACATCTGCCAGTCGCCCTGCTGATCCGTGCCGCCCAGATTTCGCTGGTCGAGGGTGATGCTGGCAAAGCCGAGGCCGGACAGATACTTGGCCAAACCCTGCTCGCGCTCTTTGGTGACTGTCGCTCCGGGAAGAAGAACGATACCGGGAATTTTTTTTCCGTTATTACTATCCCTAACACTGTTATTGCTATTACCATCTTCTATCGTCCCGTCTGCACTGTTCCGGTTTGTCCAGGGTATTCTCAGCAGCGCATCCATCTGCCTGTCTCTGCTGGCAAAGCTGACAGCATAAAGCGTGGAATTGTTGGCCTCTTCGATGAATTCATGCTGGTATTTTGGCGTGGAGACTGAATATTGCAGGAGCCCCTCATCCGTCACCCGCCAATCGCTGCCGCCGCCCAGCAGTCCATTGCCGAAAAGCAGCAATAGAACAGCTAAAACAATCAATAAACCAATAACCATCATTCGGCCATTTATCCGTCTGTCCTGCATCTTTGGAACACCTGATTTGGAGCATTTGCTTTGGGATTCATTTGGCTAGATTATTAGATTTTGGATTTTGGTGATTATAAATTATCCGCTTCAAAGGTCGATTATTAGCAGATTATTTATCGAATCGATTGATATTAATTTGCCCTCTTCTCGATACAGTCGTGCAAAAGGATGAGAAAGCTTTCAACCTCACGAAGGAATGTGCCCGCATCTTTGCAGATCATGGGATTTCGGCATAAGAAGTCCAGCGTCTTCACGATCCTCTGCCTGAAGTCCAAAGGAAGCTCGGAACCAGAATTGGTCTGCACAACGCTCTCCATTTTGAGTGAGATGGAGGACATGTCATTCTTGATTTTGTTGATTATTCGTTTGCCTTCCGAGACGCTCAGGTCGCCATTTGCCAGTCTCTTCAGCAAATCGCATCGATATCTCTGGCAAGCGTCAAATCGAGCAGAATAGATCGAGCATCTCTCGTTCTGAAACCAGGGGCACGGCAGCCGAAATGCGAACTTGCCGTCGCCGGAGGGAAAACAATGCAGTCCAAGCTCTTCGGCCTTCGCCGCTTCTTCTGGCAAAAGGCCGGCACGGTTGAATAACAGACCCTTGCAGCACAGCCCGCAGGATAAGCATAATTCCGATCCTGCAGATTTTGTATGTCCCAGTTCGTCTGCATCGGACATGCTGGCGGGCTTGATTGTTTAAGAATATAAATATTTTGTCACTATATATCGGTTTTATTTTTATTATTACCACTTGTGATCAATTAACAATTGCTAATTGGCAGATTGAGTATTATTTTCAAATTTTCTATCTAAAGAGTGGCGACCGGGATTTGGTATTAGAAAAGTTGCAATAAAAAAAAGGTGCGGAGGGCTTTCACCCGCGCTTTTGAACCTTTGAATCGTCAAATATTTAAATATTTGAATCTTCGAAATTTCGAATATTCAAATCGATATTTGGCCCTTTTCGTAAAGATCCTGAGCCACCTGCATCAGTCCGTCTCCCTTGACCTCGGCCCCGTAGTCGGGAAGGATGGCAATGCGCTTGTCTGCATAATTATTTTGAAGCTCCTGGATGTAGGAGGTTTGAGATGCCATCTTGCGCTGGCAGAACTGGCAGTCGCACTCCCGAATCACGTGATTGATGACGATAGACGAGACGTGCACTCCATGCGACTCCACGGTTTCGATCAGGCGTCGGCTCTCCTCGACGGCCGCCTTTTCGGGTATGGTGACAACGGTGATGCTCGCAGTCTCGGGATCAATGAGGGCGTTACGCATCGTCTCGGCCTTAACCCGCATGGTTCTGATCTCTTTAAGAATCGAGTCTCCGAAGCCGGACTCGAGAAGGTTCAAGACGCCGATCCATTTGTTCCTCATGCCCAGCATCCTTGTCACGAAGCCGGTGGTGATGGACGGAAGCTGCAATAGCGGCAGGACCATAGCCGTGGGTGCGGAGTCGATGACCACGTATTCGTACTTCTTCTCTACGAAAATGTCGTTCAGCTTGTCCATGAAAATAAGCTCGGAGACGCCCGGCATATTCCCGAAGTCCTCAGGCTTGACCTCCACCTCGAAGAGCCCGAAGAGAGCGGTAAAGATGTTCTTGTATCTGCGAAAGAAGCCCCTTGCCTCTTCTGCGATGTCAGGCTCAAAGGCATATAGATGATCGCTGATTGCTCTCGGCTGGCTTCCGATATCAACGTCGAAGATGTCAGACAGTGAATGAGCAGGGTCCATGGAGAAGGCCAAAGTGTCCTTGCCCTGGCTCGCCGTCCAGATGGCGGTAGCAGCCGAGGTCACGCTCTTTCCCACGCCTCCCTTGCCTGCCACATAAATGAGCTTCATGCGCGTAAATAATCAAGATGGGATTTAATGGTTGTGCAAGGCAGTTTATGAAAAAATGGCCTTGGAAGTCGCTTGATGCAATTTAGCTCGCGGCAGTAGTTTGCAGTATTATTTTAATAATCGATTTTAATGATCAGTATTTTAATACGTAATGAACAAAAGGTTTTTCTACTTCCAAGACATTTTAATAGACTTAATTATAAATTGGGGGCGAAAATTTGAGGGAAGCAATGATCTTAGTTTTGATGCTGATCCTAACGGCATCAGGAGCTTATGGCCTGAGCAGTGCGGGGCCCGTCGACATGAGCATAGATATCATCGGAAGCGAAGCAAACAATACCACCATCCTTTCGCCATACGGCG
>RPOO01000091.1 GCA_003857025.1 Methanothrix sp. | reverse complement strand
TGCCGCTGATCGCATTGCAGCGATGAATATCGCTTTTAGGGCAGCCGTCAACCTGCCTATTGTAGCGGGGAAACATCTTAACCTCAGTTACAAGCCCACGACTTCAGTCGTGGGTAGTTGACTATTGCGTTCCCTCAATAAATTCCCTTAACCATAGCTCAAGAAACACGCACTGCCATATCTTCAATCCCACATTCTTCTTCCGATCAATGTGGGCGTGGAACTCCTGCTCGACCCTCTCCGCCTGAAAGTACGCTCTGCTTTTAAATGACTTGCTCGTTATTATTCCTTCCACGAATTTACACAGCGACCTCTCTCTCAGCCATTCATCCTCCGGAGTCTCGAAGCCGATCTTATCTGTTCTCGCCAAAATCTCCCGATCCACATAGTCTTTCATGGCCTCTCGCAAGATGGCTTTCGTCTTTCCATCTCGGATAAGGTAACTAACAGGCAGGGATAAGCTAAACTGGACCAAGCGGTAGTCGAGAAAAGGCATCCTGGTTTCAATGGAGAAAGCCATGGAGTTCCTGTCTTCCCATTTCAGCAGTTCCTCCAACTTATACAGAACGTGCGCATTTATAGCATCCTTCAATCCGCCCTTTTCCACCACCTTGCACAAATACTCCGACTTATTTTCCCATTTTTTCATGAACACAGGATCTAGGAACGGTGACCTCTTGTTGAAATAGGCCTTTTTTATAAAATCAGGCAGGAGCTGGAATGCAGTGCTCTTAAAAACCACGTTCGAGCCGCTGGCATTTCCAAGCGCCATGCACTCCCGGATCAGGGTTATCAGGTTGAAACCTCTAAGCAGCTCAAAAAAGTAGTACCCGAAAAAGTAATTATACCCTGCCAGCATCTCGTCTGAGCCCTGACCGTCCAGCAGGACCTTGCAGCCGCTCTTATGGGCCAGCTTCATCACGCAGTACTGAGCGTACTGACTGGTGCTCCTGGTGGGCTCTTCTTGGCAGTAAACATAATTATATATATCTTCCCCCAGGCTATCGGCGGTAGGCAGAATCTTTTCATTCTTAATCCCCAGATGATCGACCTGTCTATCGATGTAATAGCTTTCATCACGCTCAAACCCCGGGTAGACCGCAGAGAATGTGGAAATATTTTCCGTCTTGGGCAATAGCCTACAGACCACGGATATAATCGAGGATGAGTCAAGGCCGCCACTGAAGCATGAGCCCACGGGCACGTCACTTCTCAGCCTTATTTGAACGCTGTCTTTGAATAGGCTCTCGAACCTCTTTGCAGCATCCTCATAGCCCAGATCGCTTTCAGCAGTTTCTGCTGCATAGTCAAGCAGATTCCAGTACTGTTTTACCTTCAGCTCCTTCGCCTCAAGATCGAAAAATGCATAATGCGCTTTGGGCAGTTTCATAATGCCCTGAAAGAACGTTTCATCGGTGTGATCTACGATATTATACATGAGATAGTCATAGACAAGCTTATCATTCGGCTTCCTATCCATGCCGTGGGATAAGATGGCTTTGTTCTCGGAAGCGAAGATGAGCTTGCCATTCTCATAAAAATAGTAAAGAGGTTTGACCCCCAGGCGATCTCTGGCCAGGAATAATTTCTTACTCAATATGTCGTATATGCAGAAGGCAAACATTCCATTAAATCTTGAGAGGCAGTCCTCTCCCCACTCCTGGTAAGCCTTCAGCAGCACTTCGGTATCGCTGGCAGAATTGAATGATGAACCGCCCAGAGCAATAAGTTCTTCCCGGATCTCTTTGTAATTATATACTTCCCCATTAAAAATGATGACCATGGTTTTATCATCATTGAACATAGGCTGATGACCTTGCCTGGAAAGGTCTAGAATAGACAGCCTGCGATGGCCCAGGGAGACCTGCTCATCCATAAATACACCCTCATCATCCGGTCCCCTATGCATGAGGGAGTGGTTCATCTTGGTGATCTGCTCTTTATTGTTCCAGTTAAATCCTGCTATTCCGCACATTATTCAATCCCTTGAAGAGGATGGATAATATTGCCTCTCCTGCCTTTCCTTCGCCAAAGGGAGACGGCTTGGCGGACACCTCCGGCACCTCTACGAATTTATTAATCGCTTTAAGCACAGTCTCTTCGTCAGTACCAACAATCTTTGCATACCCTGCCTCTGCAGCCTCCGGCCTCTCGGTGCTATTCCGTAGTACAAAAACTCTCTTCCTTATGCCGGGGGCCGTTGCCTCTTCCTGTATTCCTCCCGAATCGGTCATTATGAAGTACGAATGCTTCATCAGGACAAGAAAATCGAAGTATCCAACAGGATCAATGAGCTGCACCTTTTGGTGTTCTGATAGTTTTTTATATAAGCCGTGCTCCTTCAGCATTTTGGCCGTCCTCGGGTGCAGCGGATAAACTACGGGCATTGGACATTCGGTAAGAATTCGAACAAAGCTTCCGAGTATATTTGGATCATCCACGTTCTCGGCACGGTGAGCAGTAAATACGATATAATCATCGTACTGAATCTCATCGAGGACCTTGGATCTTCGTTCTGCAACAGGCAAATAATCTATACACGCATCGATTACAGTATTCCCTGTAATGAAGATCTTTCCCCATACATTCTCTTTTTGCAGCGTCGCAGCGTTGTATTCGGTGGGCGCAAAAAGCAGATCTGATGCATGGTCCGTGAGGCGTCGGTTGCACTCCTCAGGCATCCTCCAGTCATGGCTCCGTAATCCGGCTTCAACGTGGCCTACCTTAATGCCCGTTTTTGCTGCTGAAAGAGCGCCCGCGAGAACCGTATTTGTGTCACCCTCCACCAGCACCACATCCGGAGAGGTCTTCTGATAGACATCCTCCAGTTTTGCCATCGCATTTGCGGTCTGCTGAGCTTGAGATCCCGAACCCACGTTCAGGTAGTGATCCGGGGCAGGAAGGCCCAGCTCCTCGAAGAAGGTTTGGCTCATGCTGGCATCATAATGCTGCTGAGTGTGTATTATTTCATAATCATAATCGCCTGATTCGAGATGCTTTATAATGGATGCCATCTTGATGATCTCAGGCCGCGTTCCGAGCACCACAGCAACCTTCATCTTCCTATGCCTCTGAATACAAACCCGTCCGCTTTTGCCACAAGATTTCTGCTGTCTATCAGGATTGGTTTTTCTTTCATTAGTCGCATGGCTGTCGCGAGATCCATGTTCTTAAATTCTGAATGGTCTGTTACGATAACCAGCGCATCCGCACCTGCAACTGCCTTCTTGAAATCTTTCTCTATCTTCATCGAGAAATGGGTGACCAATGGGTCATATATCACAGTCTCTGCGCCCAGATCCTTCAGACTCTTGATTATGGGCGTCGCCGGAGTCTCTCTGGCGTCGTTCACATCTCCCTTATAGGCGATACCTAAGATGAGTATCTTCGAGCCGTTGATATCCTTTCCAGCCTCGGAGAATGCATCCTTGACAAGGGAGACGACATGCTCGGGCATCTTCTCGTTGATCCTCATGACGGTTGAGATAAGCTTTGATATCTCAGGTGCTTTTTCGACAATAAACCACGGGTCGATGGGAATACAATGTCCCCCCACTCCGGCACCAGGTCGCAGTATCTTCACTCTGGGGTGCTTGTTTGCCAGCTCTATGGCATCAAGAACATTAATCCCTATTCTCTCGGCGATCATTGCGAATTCGTTGGCAAGGGCAATGTTCACGGCACGGTAAGTATTCTCCATCAGCTTGACGAACTCGGCCGTAGCTGCATCGGTAAGGTAAATATTGCCTTCTACGAAGGTCTCATAAATCCTCTTGGCCATTTGCCCGGATGCTTCGTCTATGCCGCCAACGATTCGGTCGTTTTGGATTAACTCATTCAACAGGTTTCCGGGAAGAACTCTCTCAGGACAATGTACCAGATAAAAGTCCTGGCCTGCGATGAGCCCTGAAGCTTCCAGGATGGGCTGCAACACGGTCTTGGTTGTTCCTGGCGGTACCGTGGACTCAAGGATGACTAAATTGCCCTTGCGAATCATGGGAGCAATAACCTCCCCAGCCCTGATGACATAGCTAAGATCGGCCGCTTTATTCTGGTTGATGGGGGTAGGTACGCATATTATGAAGACGTCCGCCTCAATAGCCTCGGCTTGGCACCTTAGCCCACGAGATTTCACTGCGGCCTTTACTATGAGCGACAGTCCTGGCTCATTGATATCGGTCTTCCCTTTTCTGACTCCATCAATGACTGCCTGATTTACCTCAATGCCGGTAACGTCAAATCCATGAGTGGCAAGCACAGATGCTGTCGGCAAGCCGATATATCCCAGGCCAATCACGCAGATCTTTGTCATCTTACTCTCTTTTTGCACTCAATCTCGTTTAAGATATTCCCGAAGATTTTAAAGACTTCGCTTTGCACCCGTTTGCTGCGAGCCAAGTCCGAGCATCGCTTTTTGTTGCTCAAAACATAATCGACAATCTCTTGCACATTCCTAGAGTGGAGCATCCATTTCTCATCTACCATCTTCTGGTCCACCGCAAGCAGGTCTTCCGGATAGAATGATACCGCCGGTGTGCCCATGCAGGCAGCCTCTCTAGCGAAGGTGCCGGAGCCCGTCAATACAGCTCTCGAATGATGGCAGACATCAAGCCCCTTGAGCGGCGCATTCGGGATGAACACTTTTTGGCCCTTGGCATAATCAAGGTCTGTTTGATATCTCGGCAGATAAAGAATATTTATATTTTCTCTATTGAATGCATGAAGCAGTTTTGGAACTATACTTTTTTTCTCCTTTACGTAGGCCGCCTTTAAGGCCTCAGGTCTAATTGTAACGAATTCATTAAAGGGAAAATGATGTAAAAAGTCCGGATCCGGATTGAAACTTGCCTCGTAAATATCCTCTTTGAAGCCATCATATTGAATTATGCATTCTTCTTTCGCCCCTTGACGGATTAGACTCTCAACAGGAAGCGTCTTAGGAGTTATTAGGTAATCAACGAACGGCAATAGCATCCTATTCGCAAAGCCGGCTCTATCATTATCTATAAAGCTTATGGTTTTTTTAAATTTGATCTTTGCGACATGTGCCGCATAAATACTTCCATGGCTCAAAGAGAGGTCAAAGTCCGGGACTTTTAGAAGCAATGAGGTCTCTCTGGCAATCAGACCATACATTTTTAGGATCTTGTTTCTTCCATAATGTCTTCCGATTGGTTCATTTTTAATATTCATCTGCATTAATAGACTCTGTATTTCCGCGTATTTCCTGGAACTGATAAAATAATCCTGGTCGCTAAATCTGGTTAAGAAGGGCTTGAAAAATGCGGGCTCATGAGAATTTTTGATGTCGATCCATAATCTGCTCATAATAATCCTCGTATAATATTTGCCAATGACCGCTTAATAGACATATATATAAAGTACGATCATCGAGATAACGACTTCGATCCCGCATATCAATGCCACCACATCCCGCTCATAGACCATCTTCTTTGCTCTTCCTAGAACTGCAACTGCAAGATGCGTTAAGTGATATATCTTATCATAAGGTTGCTCCAGACTACCATCATCATTAACCTTAGCAAAAGCTTCTGCCCTGAACCTCTTTCTTAAAGACAATAAGGAATCAATTGCATATGGTATGAAGAGAATAACTGCAATTCTCTGAATATTCCCAACGATGGCTATGCAGGCAATTAGCGCGCCCACGGAGTACGTCAGCGTGTCGCCGGGAAAAACCTTCGCAGGATATCGATTGAAGTAGAGAAATGCCAGCAGAGCACCGACCATAACGAAAGCAAGAACTGATGCATCAGTCTTGCCGCTCAGCAGCCCCACATAACCAAGTGTTGATAATATTATCACACCCATCCCGGCCTCAAGCCCATTATATCCACCGAGCATATTGTATGCGTTCGAAGCGCCTACTATTCCAATGGGAACTATCAGGAGCGGATAGAAGATGCCCCAATCGATGGTGCCCACGATCGGCATGGTCATCGTGGAGTGGCCCGTGTTAACAACCATTAAGGGCAAGGCAGCAAATAGAGTGAATATCGGCTTCTGCCACTGCGACAGTCCCTTCTTCCATCCCAGGAGATCGTCCATCATCCCGATTATGCAGGTCATGAGCACGGTGCAAAGAACTGCCAGAATATCTACGCATTTCGGATTGTGAAAATAAAAAGTCATAAAGCCGATATAGATGAGCATCCCCAGCAAGAATCCAAATATAACGCAGATCCCGCCCATCTCAGCAACCTTTGGCTTACCCGGCTTGTTCATGTCATAACCATGGAGGCCGATCTCCGGTGCTTTGCGGATCCACTTCTGTGTAATAACCATAGTGGCTAGAAAGCTGATCAGCACGCACAGATCGATTAAAAACTCCATAATATAAAGAGGTATATTAGGACTGCAATATATCAATTTTGCTCTGCTTTCTTATACTGTGGATTTACAAACGCAGATGCCATGATTCGCAGATCGATCTGCCTGCAAGCTTCTTCATCCGTTCATATTCAGAATATTATATTTATATCAGTGTATTCATATCCATATATTACAGGATGCCTAATTACCATTCAAATCAATACCGGCTCGCGCTTCGCCATATCACCGCAGGAGGATATTTCCCTTGTATCACGTAATGTCCTGGTCCAAGGTGTTCACCAGATTCTGCAGCTTATTTGGATCTTCCTTTACCGCGATCCAGAAATGAATCTCATATTCAGAGCCGGTCCGCGTATCCCCAACGGCAGGATTAGATGATTTTCCAACTCCACGTATCTCAGATCCCGTAGATGATACCTTCACAGAGACCTTCGTTAAGACATAGCGATAGGCAGTATTGGAGACCTTGTAAAGGATATCCATGTTGCCTTTGTCATTGACGATATTCCAGTCTTCGCGACGTATTGTATAACCAAGGTTGGAGATGGATTGCCCATTTGAGGGCGCAGCATCTTCTTTACCGCCTTCTGGAACCACGGTGCGTACGCTGGTGTTGTACGATTCCTTTAATTTTGGATCAAAGACCAACAGATCAACTTTATCTGCGCTCTGAAGTTTGATGGGCAATATGAACTTGCCGGGCATATTCACGTCCATCTGTTTTGTCGTGTTATTAGCGCCCCATAATAAAAATGAATAACCATTAAGCGACGGCAATATTATCATCCGGTCAAGCCCGTAGACTTGGCTTGATATGGTGCCCAATGCAATGTTATATTTCATTCTGGAATGGGTCACGACAGGGTCTTTCATTTTGACGATGCTTATGTTCTTGGGCGTTATGCTTACATTTATAATATTGGAACCGGAGGGCCCAAGATAAAAGGACCCTGACCCTATGTCATGGGTATCATAGGTTACCTTATAAACATAGACGGTCTGGTTTTTCTCATGCGATACGGTCGTGAATGCGAAATCTATCCTGTCACCTATTTTTACAACACTGGGAAGTGCATCCGGATCATTAAAGTAGAGTTCTGAGAACCCTTCTCCGGTCGTATGGCTCGTCAACATCAGCGCGCCAACAATTATTATTCCCAAGACACAGGCGGCAGCGAGCGCATATACGACATTTTTTTCTGCACCCTCCATGTCATGCGCAGATATTGCAAGTTACATATAACAATTTTGATTAGATTATCCAGAGACAAGGAATTTCGTTAGGTAGTCATATTCCATCTCCTAAAGTTTATATATCGCCAGCTTGCATAGCTAAAAATTGAGCAAGGACGTGCCTACATGAATAAGCCAAAAAAAACTCCGATACAAAATCCATTGACCGTGTTGAGGGTGGAGTTCGACGATTGGGCAATTCTTTTTGATCCCGACTCAGCAAAGACCTTAGGGATAAATCCGACGGGTGTTGCTGTTTGGAAATTGGTGGATGGCCAAAGAGGGATTGAAGAAATTGTTGAGGAAATCAGGGAGAAGTTCTCGGATGTTTCGATTTCCGCCGAGAAAGAGACATCCGATTTCATAGATGAACTTTACAGGAACGGGTTCATCGGCTATAGTCTGAATGGTGTTGCGCAGTGAACAACCTTTCTGCTTTGGAGAATGCAACGCTGCCAAAGATAATGAGATCTCCAAGGATAGTCCGCCTGGAAATAAGCTCGAACTGCAATCTAAGATGCCTCTATTGCTATTACTTTGAGAATTCCGCGGTTGATTATTCAAACCTGCCCACTGAGCAATGGCTTCAGTTCTTCGTCGAGCTTGGCAGCATGGCGGTAACAGATGTTTCTTTGAGTGGTGGAGAACCTTTCCTTCGACCGGATCTCACGGATTTGATTGATGGGATAGTCCAGAACAAAATGAGGTTCGGCATCAACTCTAACGGCACGCTTATCAATGATCACATAGCAGAGTACATCGCTGAAACTCATAGATGCAATTATGTGCAGGTATCTATAGACGGGTCGTCTTCAGAGGTTCATGATTCCTGCAGGGGAGAAGGCTCCTTTGTGAAAGCGGTTAGGGGCATAAAGACGCTTCAACGGCATGATGTCCCGGTAGTTGTTAGAGTCACATTGCACCATCACAATGTCCATGATATTGCAAATATCGCCGCCTTTCTTCTGGATGAATTGGGGCTCTCCGGTTTTAGCATAAATTCCGCAGGATATATAGGAGCCTGCCGCAAAAATGCAGATGAGGTTTTATTGACAAGGCAGGATAGACAGATCGCCATGGACGATTTGCTCAATCTGCCTCAAAAATACGCGGACCGGATCACAGCCTCTGCGGGTCCTCTCTATGAGGCTAAGCACTGGCCGAAAATGGAGGCGGCACGAATGAATCACGATCCCGCCTTCCCCAAAGGAGGGCATCTTACTGCCTGTGGTTGTCCTTTCAATGAAATAAGCGTTCGGTCAGACGGAATGATCATTCCTTGCTCTATGCTGGCCCATATGGTGCTGGGCAGAATCAATAGTGACTCGTTACAGGAGGTCTGGCTGAACAATCCGGAATTGAACCGATTAAGAATGCGCAGAGCTGTACCCTTAAACGAGTTTGAATTCTGCAGAGGCTGCAACTATATGCCATATTGTACTGGAAATTGTCCGGGTATGGCATTTACATTGACTGGCGATATTAATCAGCCAAGCCCGGAAGCCTGTCTGAGAAAATTCCTGGCGGAAGGCGGAAGTATAACATGAATGAAATTGGCTGCAAACCCATTGAAGGAACTCCGTCGCTAAGATCGATCTATTTTTACCTTACCGAGGGCTGCAACCTTGCTTGCAGGCATTGTTGGATCGCGCCCAAGTTTGATGAGAGCGGAATAATGCCAGCAATTTCAGTCGATCTTTTCAGGAAAGTAATAGATGAAGCATTGCCGCTGGGGCTCAAAGAGGTCAAGCTTACAGGTGGAGAGCCGCTGATGCATCCAAGGTTTAAAGAACTCTTGGAGATTGCCAGGCAAAAGAATCTGAGCGTGATCATAGAGACCAATGGTCTGTTATGCACTCCAGATGTTGCTGCTGAAATTGCCAGATTGCCCAATCGATTTGTCTCAGTGAGCATAGATGGATCGGATAAGGCAACGCACGAATGGATGCGTGGGGTTCCCGGCTGCTTTGAAAAGGCAAAAAATGCAATAAATAACCTTGTGGAAGCGGGTGTAAGGCCGCAAATAATAACTACATTGATCCGCCGAAATGCCAGCCAGATCGAGGAAATAGTCGGAATGGCGGAGCATTTGGGTGCTTCATCAGTTAAGTTCAACGTCGTCATGCCGACGGGCCGTGGCGAAAATTTGAGGGGGGCTGCGGAGACGCTGAGCATAGGGGAGCTGATAAGGATCGGCGAGTATATTGATATGATTTTGCCGGCTAAGACCAAATTAAAGGTATTTTTCGATAGTCCCTACGCGTTTCGTTCTTTAAGCAGCATCGCTAGCGGAAAAGGATGTTTTAGGTGCAATATTTTTAATATTATTGGCGTGATAGCCAGTGGACAGTATGCACTCTGCGGAATAGGGTATCATGTTAAGGATCTTGTCTTCGGCTTGGCTGGCACAGATAGCTTGGAGCGGGTCTGGAAAGAGAACGAAGTTCTAAACTCGATTCGGTCAGGTATACCGGATAGACTTGAGGGCATTTGCTCCAAATGCCTTATGAAAGACGCTTGTCTTGGTTCTTGCATTGCACAAAATTTTTATAGAACAAATAATATATGGGCACCATCCTGGTTTTGCGATATGGCATACAGTGATGGTTTATTTCCGAAATCAAGAATTCGCTAGCTAGATATTGCTCCAATGTAATATTTCTGTAGAGATCGAAATCTATTTAAGTGCAATATCTAGTTTTTTCAATATTGGAATTGTATTCGAGAAATGAAATGGGGGGATCTAATGACAGAAAGCTCTGCAAAACCGAGATACGAACCACCTATTACGATCGATTTGGGTAGTATAGCCAAAGGAAAAGGTATTTGCAGTACCGGCAGTTCGCCGAACGATGATCCCATTGATTGCACGGCCGGCCCAACTGCCACAAATGATTGCACGGCAGGCGGCAGTGCCTATAGAGATTGCTCAGCCGGCACCAGTGCTGTTAGGGCTTGCACAGCTGGCAACAGTGCCACTGTGGGTTGCACATCTGGCGGACGCAATGTATAGTGGCGGGACGCCATGTCCGATGGAACCCTGAGCGACCTTGGTTGCGGTTTAAGCATTCGTGACCAGGGTTTGGGCCTGGTTTTGGCTGATGGCAATGAATGGCAGTTTGTTGGCGAAGATGCGTCATCATCTACTATAATCTCCAAATTAAGGATGATAATGCAGCTTGAGTCATTGATGGATCCAAGCAGCAAAATATCCATAGGAACCGCCAGAAAAAGGGATTGTGAACCTTCTGCTAGGTATGAGGAGAGTTTGCAGCTATACAGCACCTTCGTTCAGATGATGAAGATCATCTACCGAGATGTTTTGGCTCGAAACGGGCTGTTTTTGCATGGAGCATTGGCGGAGAGAAATGGATCCGGCGTAATTTTAGCAGGACATTCTAGAGTTGGCAAGACCACGGCAAGCATTCGGCTGCCCCTTCCATGGCGTTCGTTGTCCGACGATATGACTCTGGTGGTACGTGATGACCAGGGTGGATACTGGTGTCATCCATGGCCTACCTGGAGCTTCTTTTGGGAACGCAACAATTCCCTCCGCAAATGGGATGTAAGTTATGCTGTGCCATTGAAAGGCCTATTCTTCTTGAATCAGGCTGGTGAGGATAGTGCCGAGAGTATTGGCGCAGGAAGGGCTACCGGTATGATATTGGCAACCGCTCGGCA